>JBDTSU010000071.1:0-12998 GCA_039930965.1 Betaproteobacteria bacterium | reverse complement strand
CGCAGCGGCGCCAGGGTCTCGATCGATCCGCCGGCCCACATCCGCCGCGGCAACGGCACCGGCGGCAGGAATTCGCCTTTCGCGGCATGGCCGTCCCGGCCCAGCGTACCCATTGGCGCCGCCGGTGGCGCCAGGCACCAGTGCAGGGCCAGCGGTGCGTCGCCCTCCGCCACGTCGGCCAGGTGCGGCGCCAGCGTGGCGCGGAACTCGTGGGCCAGCCGCGGTGTCACCTCATCCTCATCGTGCAAGGTCCGCCCGATGGCTTGCCTCAGTAATGCAATATCCATGTCGCTCATGTGGTCGCTGCGGTGGAATGCGCAAACCGCATTGTGACAAAACGAAGGGGCACGGGGAAGCGATCATCGTGGCACGGGTCCCGCCGGCACATGATGCTATTTGAAACGGTACTCCGCCACGATCCGGTTGCGGCGAATCGACAGATTGTGCGGCGTCATGCCCGGGATGGCTGGCAGTAACCGGCGCATCGGTTTGTACATGGCGTGCCCGGTGCGATAGTCGAAGCAAAGCGACCCGCTCTTCTGTGTGCACGCGTTGGGAAGGTGATCCGGTTGCCGGCTGGTGTCGTGAAAGAGGTCATATGCCGGGCGATCATCGGGCAAGCGGATCGACTGCTCCGCGGGTGACTGCGCAGCCAGTGCGGCTTGTTGAACGATCTCCGGCGTGATACTCGTGGACACGGATCTGCGCGGTGGTGCCTCCGCCATCCCGGCCGTTGCCACCACCAGCATTGCTGTCGCGAGCAGCGCGCGACGATGCAGGTATGTTGAGTTCATGTTGCCGTTCCACGTTGGGACTCGCTTCGCGTGATCGCGCGCGGTGTGTCGACACCACCATGATGGCGACCTGGACCATTAGCACCTGTAGGCCCGGACGCTGCGGCATCGCGTTTTCAGCGCTGAATTCGCTGTGGGAAAGGGACTACAGGGGATTGAAACCAGGGCTGAGGTTTCCGGAATCCACGCGATGGCGGACAGGTTCCCGGCCTGGGCCAGGATGCATCGCGATGGCCGCGCTGAAACCATTGTGGGACGGGTTCCAGCGTATGCCACGCGCATGGCTCTGCGCGAACACACGGAAACTCTCGCTGCCCGATTCCTGGTGATGGAATTGCCGAACCTTTTCTCAGGCGAGATCAACCCGTTTATCACGCTGATGTCGAAAGGCCGACAAGGCGGCGTAGATCGCTACCCGTGCGCGGTTGAGGCCTCCCAGCGGCACGTGCGCCGGCAAGGCATGGCCGGGCGAGAACGAGAGGACTTCGGCAAGTGACTCGCGTTTTTTGGAGCGAAATTTCTGCACCGGAATTTGCAGCGTGGCAACTTTCACAAACGGCGATGTCGTTTCGTTCCAGCGTTCGCCGGCATCTTCGATCGGCATGCCATCCTTACGCAGTTGCACGCAGAAGTCGAAGGTGGCCACATGGTGTTGCAGGTGCTTCTGCATTGCGTCACCCAAATATGATTCACCCCGCCGGGACTGCCGCCTGCTGCTGTGCGCCGAGGTCGGCAGCAGCGAGTACTTCACCGCGCGGTCCTTGCCGAACCGGTACGGCGTGGTGCTCCAATAGCGAATATCGAGCGGCGAGCCGGGATTGTTGCCGAGCGCCAGCAGCTCAAGCAACACGCGGACGTTGCCGGTGAGCAGCAGCTTCGCGACCAGCAACAGGAACGAACTCTCGATGGCGAAATATACCGCGTCGCGAAACAACGCGATGGTGCCGAGTGGCATGACCGGGGAATTCATCAGCACAAAGTCCTGCCCCAGCGACGCGTCGTCCCTGGAACCCTTGGCGCCCGGTGCCATCAACTTGATCGCAAACCCACGTGCATCCGGGATCGCGTCGGATTGAACCGTGCCGCTGGCGTTCGAGGCTCTGATCCAGCAGTCGAGGCGTTGAGACTGTTTGAACACGCCGACCCGCAACTCCTTCGGCAAGCCGGGTTCCACCTGGAAAGTGCCGCAGAGCAGGCCCAGCGTCTTCGGGTGCGCATCGCGCAAGGTGGAACCGACGGCATAATCACGTTCCATCTTGCGGCGCAGGATATCGGTCATCTCGGCAATCTTCGCCGCTTCACCTGGCTCGGGCGTTTCGAAGGGCGTCGGCAAGCTCATGCTTGTCTTCCCGGCGGCATTGCCGGCCCGGCGGGGACGGCGTATTTCCGCCAAAGATCTAGCGCCGCGGAGACAATCGCGCGCGGCCTATCCGCCGATTTCCTGAATTGAACACACTTCTCTATGCGCATGCCGTTGATTCTGTTCGATACCAAAAAGGTACACTGTTCGATAGCGCACAGTGGCGCGATCTGTTTTCGCGTTCAATATTTGCTCGAATCAGGCAAGCAACCTCAACACCGCGTGAAAACGGCCGGCCCGGTCATTTTTCGCACCCGCTTGCCGCCAACGCAACAGGAGTCCGGATGTACGTCAATGGTCTTGGAACCGCAACCCCGTTGCGCCGGTTTAGCAAGACCGAATGTTGGGAAGCTTTCAAGCATTCCGACTGGTACATGAAACTCGATCGGCGCTCGCACGTGATCGCCGAAACAGTACTCACCCGTGACAATGGCATCGAAACCCGATCGCTGGCCCTGGAATCGTTGAATGAAGTTTTTCAGATCGACCCGGATACCCTGCACGCGCGCTTCCTGGAAAACGCCCCCGCGCTCGGCACCGCTGCCGGCAAAGATGCGCTCGACCATGCTGGCCTGGATGCAAGCGCCATCGATGCCCTGGTGATCAGCACCTGCACCGGCTACCTTTGTCCCGGCCTGACCAGCTATGTGATGGAACGCCTCGGCCTTCGTGCCGACGTCCTTGCCTTCGATCTGGTCGGACAAGGCTGCGCGGCGGCATTGCCTAACTGGCGGCTGGCCGACGCATTGCTCGCATGGGGGCAATGCGAACACGTGCTGTCGATTTGCGTCGAAGTCAGCAGCGCGGCGATGTACCTCGACAATGACCCCGGCGTGCTGATCAGCGCCTGCCTGTTTGGCGATGGCGCCGGCGCGGCCGTGTTGTCGCGATCGCCGGATACGCGACATCGCCGCGTCGAATGGAAGGCCTACGGTACGTTGACCAATCCCGACGAACGCGACGCCCTGCTGTTCAAGACCGAGCGCGGCATGCTGCGCAACGTCCTGACGCGGCGGGTGCCGCGTCTGGCGGCCGAACACGCGGCGCAAGTACTCCGCACCGTGCTGACCAAGGCTGGCCTGGCGCCGGCCGATATTGCCGCCTGGATCCTGCATGCGGGCGGGCGCGATGTGCTGATCGCACTACAGGACAAGCTGGCATTGAAGGAGGCCGACCTGCGTTACAGCGCCGGCATGCTGCGCGAATACGGCAACATGAGCAGCGCATTCGTCTACTTCGTGCTGCAGGCAGCGCTGGCCGACGATGCGCCGGGCGGCTGGTGGTGGATGTCATCATTCGGCGCCGGCTTCAGTTGTCACGGCGCGTTACTCAAGGTGGCATGACATGCCGCGCGCCATCCCGTGAACTTTACGGCCAGCCTGCCGCGCCGCATGGAAACGGAGCTGCTTGACGACCTCGCCGTCGGCGACCCGCGCGCCCAACGCTCGCGCGACGATTTGCGCCGCCTTCATCGCGCCATGGGGACGCTGTCCATCGTCACGCGCGCGCTCGACGGCGCGACGGCAGATTCGCCGCTGCGTACTATTCTCGAACTGGGCGCCGGCGACGGCTCGATGATGCTGCGGCTCGCGCAGCAACGTGCCGCAAGCTGGCCGGGGGTGAAGGTCACGCTGCTGGACCGTCTCGATCTGGTCGATACCGCCACGCGCCGCGGCCTCAATGATGCCGGCTGGTCGGCGGAGGTGATGTCGATGGATGTGTTCGAGTGGCTGGCCGAACCTGTCCCGGCGCACCAGGACCCGCGCTGGGACATCGTTTTCGCCAACCTCTTCATGCATCATTTTTCGCCGGACGCGCTCGACCGCCTGTTGCCGATGATCGCGGCCAGAAGCCGGATCTTCTTCTGCTGCGAACCGCACCGCTCTGCACTGCCGCTGGCGGCAAGCCATCTGGTCGGCCTGCTGGGCGCCGGCCCGGTCACGCGGGTGGACGCGGTCCTCAGTGTACATGCCGGATTCCGGGCGCAGGAATTGTCGGCACGCTGGCCGGATCATCACGCATGGCAGTTGCGGGAGTACCGCGCCGGCCTGTTCAGCCACGGCTTCCTCGCCATACGCGAGGGTGCTAACGTATGAAAGTCGAATACGATGCCATCATCGTCGGCGGCGGCCCTTCCGGTGCAACTGCGGCGGTGCTGCTCACGCAAGCCGGATGGTCGGTGGCGATTGTCGAGAAAACACCCTTTCCCAGGCGCAAAGTCTGCGGCGAATTTATCTCGGAAACGACCTGGCCGCTGCTGCGGGAATTGGGCGTTGCCGAGGCCTTGCAGGCGATTGCCGGCCCCATTGTCCGGCGGGTCGGTGTATTCGCGGGATCAACCGTGATCACCTCGCCCCTGCAGCGAACCACGGCACGCGCCGATGACGGCGGCCGGGCGGTGGGGCGCGAATATCTGGATACGCTGTTGTTGCAGCGCGCCGCGGCGGCCGGCGCAGAGGTGTTGCAACCGTGGACGCTTTCGGGGTTCGGCAGCAGTGGTGATCAGTACGCATGCCGCATCAACGAAAAAGGCAGCGGCCAAATTCGCGAATTGCGCTCCCGCCTGATCATCGGTGCCCACGGTTCCTGGGAAACCGGTGTGCTGCCGACACAGGTTCCGCGCCAACGGACGCAAGCGGGCGATCTGTTCGGCTTCAAGGCGCATTTCCGTGATTGCGCGCTGGCAAACGACCTGATGCCCCTGCTCGCTTTTCCCGGCGGTTATGGTGGCATGGTCCATACCGATCACGGGCGCGTCAGCCTGTCGTGCTGCATTCGTCGCGACACACTGGAACGGTGTCGAAAACGATGGCCGCATCTCAAAGCAGGCGCGGCGGTGCTGGCGCACATCGAGGCCTCCTGCCGGGGTGTCGCCGAAGCACTGGCGCCGGCAACCCTGGACGGCACCTGGTTGTCCGCCGGGCCATTGCGGACCGGCATCCGCAGTTTCGGCCACGAGGGTATTTTTGCCGTCGGCAATGCCGCGGCGGAAGCACACCCAATTGTGGCGGAAGGCATCAGCATGGCCATTCAGTCCGCGCATTTACTTTGCGCACAGTTCGTCGAGCGCCGCGTCCGGCATCCGGCGCCGGCCCTGCTCGAGACGATTCACGCTGCCTACGAAGCTGCCTGGCGCCGCAATTTCTTCCGGCGTTTGCAGGTGGCCTCAATGTTCGCGCACTTGTTCATGCGCCCGCTCGGCGCGCGGGTGGCCGCGATCACATTGCGATGTGCCCCCAAACTGCTGACGTACGGCGCGAACTGGAGCGGCAAGATCCAGCCGTTGCGCCGTGTCCATACGCCGCGCCTGGCCGGCGGGCTCGGCCCTTGAGCGCCTTCTTGCGTGGCGCTCACCGCCTTCCCTGTCCTGATTGCACTTTCCTGGAGTAAACGCCGTGACAACACTCGAAGCCATGCAATCCATTTTGAAAAAGAATCTTGATCTCTCCGCCGACCTGGTGAAGCCGGAGACCACGCTGGAGGCGCTGGCGATCGATTCACTGGCGCTCATCGAGGTCATGTTTGAGGTCGAGGAGGAATTCAAGATCACCGTCCCGACGGCACCGGCGGCGACGCATGAGCAACTGAAAACAATTGGTAATCTGGTCGCCTACATCGACACGCTGGTCGCGGATCAGCATTCTCTTCAGTCCGAAGGGCAGGTCGCGGCATGAACCGAGAATCCTCAGTCGACCGCTTTTCGCAATTAATGTCTAGCCGATATGTTTATTGAATGTCCCATTCTGGTAGTTCACCGTTTGAGTGAGAGCGCTACGGGCGCGATTGCACGTTTTTGCGGCTCTCTGGCGGTTCTGGCGCACCAGCGGTGCGCCCTCCTCCTAGCAGAGTGCAGTCTGCGTCGTCCGGGTTTGCCAAATGAGGTCTTGCCAGAAAGCCGCAAAAACGCACACTCACACCCGTCCAACGGAGGATTCTAGGTTGAAGCGTGTCGCGGTCACCGGTCTTGGGGTGATTTCGCCGTTGGGGAATGACCCGTCGGCATTTTTCGCAAGCCTTGCGGCAGGGCGATCGGGAATTGGACGGCTGCCGCGCCCCGCTGGCGGACACGCCGGCCCAGTCGTGATCCCGCAACCGATGACACATATCGGTGCAGCGGCGTCATTCGATCCGGCCGATTCTTTCCCGGTAGCGCAATTGCGCATGCTGGATCGTGTGAGCCAGTTTGCGTTGGCCGCATCGGCGCAGGCCGTGCGCGACGCCAATCTTGTGATGGACGACATCGACCGCCAACGCGCCGGCGTTTTTATCGGCACCGGCATGGGTGGCGCCCAGACTACCGACGACGGCTATTTCAGCCTCTATGGCGAACACTCCGACCGGGTCAAACCCTACAGCGTGCTGATGGCGATGAACAACGCCGCAGCCTCGTGGATCGGTATCGAATACGGGTTGTGCGGACCGAACCTGACCTATTCGACGGCCTGCTCATCGTCTGCCGTGGCGATCGGTGAAGCGGCGCGGCGCATTGCCGGCGGCGAGGTGGACATCATGGTTGCCGGCGGCAGCGAGGCGCCGCTCAACTACGGGACGCTGATGGCGTGGAATGCATTGAAGACCCTGGCAAGCGAGGATGCGCATGATCCCGCTGCCTCGTGCAAACCGTTTGCCAAAGACCGCACCGGCCTGGTGCTGGGCGAAGGTGCGGCCATCGTCATTCTGGAAGAGTGGCAGCATGCCAAGGCGCGCGGCGCGCACATTCACGCGGAACTGGTTGGTTATGGTCTTTGCACCGATGCCACGCACATCACGCGTCCCACGGTTGCCGGTCAGGCCGAAGCGATGCGGCAGGCGCTCGAATCCGCGGCAATGCATGCCGGGGAAATCGGCTACATCAACGCCCACGGCACCGCCACGCTGGCCAATGACACCGTGGAGACCGCCGCGATCAAGCAGGTATTTGGTGCGCAGGCGAGTCGCATTCCGGTGAGTTCCACCAAATCGATGCATGGGCATCTGCTCGGTGCGGCCGGCGCGCTCGAGTTGGTCGCAACCGTGCTCGCCATGGAACGGAACATCATTCCGCCCACCATAAACCTCAAGCATCCTGACCCGGAATGCGATCTCGACTACGTGCCCGGCACGGCGAGGACGGGCGTCGAACTCGCCGCCGTCATGTCGAACTCGTTTGCATTCGGCGGCACAAATGCGGTCTTGATTTGCCGGTCGGGCAACGGGTAACGCGAACTGCGGGGACATTGGCCGCGAGTCGATAGCCGAGGGGTGGCTGCGATCGCCGCATTCAATTGTGTGGCGGACTGACACTCTATCGTCGACAAGTACCGATACCTGCGCGCGGAACTGTCCCGCGATGTGCCCATTTCCTTTCAACAACACCCATTTCGGCGGTGCCGGCGCGTACAGATTAAGCGTGAGCCGTTTGTTTCTATGTGCGTTGTCAGACAGTCGCATGCGCCTCCGGAAGCTCACAATTGGGGTTGTCTATCCAACGAAAATTCAATTTATGCGATTTCGAAACTCATTTCTGCAAAGCGGCCTGCGTTTGTCACCACCCGGTAACCGATCATGAATGAAGCGGCTACGCTACCCATCGGGTCGCCGTCACTGACCTTGCTCGGCAGCGAACCCTGGCGCGCGGCTTGGGAGTTCCTGACGCATACTTTGGGACGCAACCCGGTCGCCATCGGCGATGGGCACCCGGTGATCATCTTTCCGGGCATGGCCACCGATGGGCGCGCCGTGGCACCCCTGCGAAAGCACTGTGAATCGCTTGGCTATACCGCATTCGACTGGGGACGCGGATACAACACCGGACCGCAAGGCGACTTTGATGCCTGGCTGCACGAACTCGCAACCCACATCTCCGGCTTGCTAAAGGAGTTTGACCAGCAGCCGACCCTCATCGGCTTGAGCCTCGGCGGGCTGTATGCGCGCGAGTTGGCGAAGCTCCTGACACCGCAAGTACGACAAGTCATCACCATCGGCACGCCGTTTAACGCGGCAGCCGACCATACGAACGTAGGGTGGCTGTTTCGCCTGTTGACGCGTTCTTCCAGGGGCATCGATCCCGAACTCAGCGCGAGGCTTCGTACGCCGCCACCGGTACCCACGACGTCCATTTACAGCCGCAGCGACGGCATCGTTGCCTGGCAGACTTGCCGGCACGATGTGGACGCGCCAGAGATACAGGACATCGAAGTTGACGGCAGCCATTGCGGCATGGGCTGGAATCCCGCGGTGCTGGATGTCATTGCGAACCGCCTCGGCCAGCGTCCGGGGAAATGGCGTCCCCACACTGGCAACGGACTGCTGGCGTGCATGCCTTGACCGACCGTGCAAGTTGGCGCGGACCGTATACGCGCGCTTGCAGGCGGCGCGGCGCTCAAGTGCAATTGTGGTGAAACCAACGCCACCAATAAAGGTCGAATCCGCAAAATCGCCGGCGGACGCCGGCGATACGCGATTTGTCGAAGAGCGCGACCAGATCAGCCAGAATCTCAAGGCCATCCTGGAGTTCTACACGCGTGAAGGGGAAAAGATCAGCGCGACGCAGCGAATCGTCGAACGCTTCAGTGGATTTGTCGGCAGACCGGTTTTTCTCGGCATCATTATGGTCTTTGTTGCCGGCTGGATTGCTGCCAACACGATCATGCGGCAACGCGGCATGGCCGAATTCGACCCGGCGCCATACTTCTGGCTTCAGGGACTTGTCAGCTTGGGAGCATTGCTGACGGCGAACGTGGTGCTTATCACCCAGAACCGGCTTGCCCAGCTCGAAGAAAAGCGCGCACACCTCGACTTGAAGGTGACGCTGCTGACCGAACAAAAAGCCGCCAAGTTGATCGACTTGCTGGAAGAGTTGCGACGCGACTTGCCCAACGTCCGGGACCGTCACGATCCGGAGGCGGTCGCGCTGCAGCAAGCGATGAATCCGGACCTGGTACTGGCGGCGCTGGATGAAAGCAGACCGGGTGATCGATCGGCGGCCGGCGCGAAAAAGACGGACGCCGCGGACAACAAATGAACCGGATGCGGGTCCGCAACACGATTTGCCGCATGGGTCGATGTTGTCTACCCGGTACGTGTCGTTGCTGATTCATCGTCCGCATGGGACTGCTCCCCCGTCCTGCCGTGTCAGTGCATGCCCACGACAGCTTAAGGCATTCGCCGACTCCCGAAGTGCCACGAAGCGCATAACGTGAACAGGTGCCGACATGGCACCTTTTCGGATGGAGATGTTCATGAACACGCGCACACAACCTGCCCTGTTGGTGGCAGCCGCATTGGCTTTTGCCGCCGCCTGCCCGACGTTCGCGCAGGCGCTGGACAGTCCATCGACCACGCCCGCCCAGGGTGTGAATGTTCCTGTCGATGTGCAGGGTGATGGCCGCCAGCAGGCCCTGGACCAGGCCACCACCAAGAGCGTCAAGGCAATCCTGCAACTCGATTCCGAACTGAAAACACAGACCATCCTCGTCGAGACCATCAACGGCATCGTGCGCCTGACCGGGCAGGCAAACTCCGCGGCCCTGTTCAGTCGTGCCAAGGATGTCGTGGCGCACGTTGAAGGTGTGAAGAGTGTGGATAACCAGCTGGTGGTACGCGAGGTCAGGCCGCAGTAGTCGCAACGCCGCCTTCACCAGGCAGCGCGGTTTGGTGGCAATGTGCTTATGTCGGGCGCACGATTCGTGGTACGTTTGGACATACCCTTCACGCCCACCTGATGCATGTCGCACCCAACCAGTCTCATCCTGCGCGCTGGTCCGAAAGCCATAGCGGCCATCCGCCGTGACGGCCTGCAGCCCGGGCATGTCGCGGTCGTTCCCGGCGCTGCGGGCGGGCCCAAGGCGCTCGGCATCATCGGCCTCGATCACGCCCTGTTCGGCGAATGGCTGCCGCGCGTACCCCGTGTGCGCGACCTGATCGGCGCCAGTATCGGCGCCTGGCGGTTCGCGGCCGTGTGCCGTGGCGATATCGCGGCGGCACTCAAGGACTTCGCCGACATCTACTGCGGGCAGCGCTACCCGCCGCGTCCCTCCGCGCGCATGGTGAGCGAATCGGCACACAACAATACCCGCGAATTGCTCGGCGGCCGCGAAGAGGCCGTGCTGTCGCATCCGCATTACCGTCTGCACGTGATCGCCACCCGCGGTCTTGGCCTGATGGCGCGCCAGTCCCGCATTCGCACGCCGGCCGGCTTTGCGGTGGCGGCGCTGGTGAATGCGGTCGGCCGCCACCACCTCCGCCATGTTGCCGACCGCATGTGGTTTCACGATGCGCGCGGCATGCCGGCGTTCCTCGGCGGCGCCGTGGCGATTACCGATAGCGTAACGTCACATGGATTCGACAGTTTCCGCACCGTCACCGCACCGCTCAATGCCGCCAATCTGCATCCGGCGTTGTGGGCCTCCGCGGCCATCCCGATGGTCATGGAAGGTGTCGACCATGTGTCCGGCGCGCCGCCGGGTACCTATTGGGACGGCGGCATCATCGACTACCACCTTCACCTGCCGTATCACCGCGCGGATGGCATCACGCTTTACCCGCATTTCACCGACCGCATCGTCCCCGGCTGGCTCGACAAGCCCATGCCCTGGCGGCGCGCCAAAGGGCAATGGCTGGAGAACCTGCTGCTGGTCTCGCCTTCCCCGGAATACCTCGCATCGCTGCCGCATCGAAAATTGCCTGACCGCAGCGACTTCAAGCGCTTCGAACACGATGGCGATGCGCGCGAACGATATTGGCGGCGGGCGATGGCGGAAAGCGAACGCCTCGGCGACGAATTCCTGCGCCTTGCCGACAGCGGGGAAATCGGCTCGCGGCTATTACCGCTCTAGATTAGTCGCTCAGCCGATCAGCAGGCGCGGCAGCCACATCGAGAACGCCGGGACGTAGGTAACGGCGAACAGCGCGGCAAGCAGCGCGGCGTAAAACGGCAAGATGGTGCGCATCACCTCGCCCACCGAAATGCCGCCGATGGCGCAACCGATGAACTGGGTAGTGCCGACCGGGGGCGTGTTCAGTCCCAGCGCGCAGTTGATCAGCATGACCATGCCGAACTGCACGGGATCCATGCCGAATTTCATCGCGATCGGCAGGAAGATGGGCGTGCAGATGAGAATAGTCGCCGCCATGTCCATGAACGTGCCGAGCAAGAACAGAAACAGGTTGATCAGAAAGAAAATCACCCACGGATTGGACGACACCGCCGCCAGCATCTCGCCGGCAAGGTCCGCCACCTGGTAGAGCGCCATCAGGTACTGGAACATGGTCGACACGCCGATCAGCAGCAAGACGACACCGGTGGTCTTGACGGCCTTGGCGGCGGCCTTGAGGAACTTCTCCCACGTCATCGTGCGGTAGATGAAAAACGTGAGGATGATCGAATACACCACTGCAACCGATGCCGATTCGGTGGCGGTGAACACGCCGGACAGGATGCCGGCGAGAATTATGACGATGATCAGCAGCCCCGGGGCGGCGGCCGCAAGCGAGCGCCAGACCGCGCTCCAGCCGGGGAAGTCGCCGGCAGGGTAGCCGCGCTTCACCGCGACCACATACGCCGCGACCAGCATGCAGACCGTCAACACCAGTGCCGGCACGACCCCGGCGGCAATCAGCGAGCCAATGGATACCTTACCGCCGGCTGCCAGCGAATAGATGATCATGTTGTGGCTGGTGGGCATCAATGCCCCGACCAGCGATGCGTGGGTGGTCACGTTCACCGCGTAGTCGGCGTGATAGCCCTCCTTCTTCATCATCGGGATCATCACCGACCCCATCGCCGATACATCCGCGACGGGGGATCCTGATACCCCACCGAACAGCGTGCAGGCGACGACGTTGGCCATGCCGAGGCCGCCGCGGATATGTCCGATCACATTGCGGGCGAGATTGACGATCTTGTCGGCGATGCCGCCGTGCAGCATGAGCTCGCCGCTGAACACAAAGAACGGGATCGCCAGGAACGAAAAGATGTTCATGCCGGACATCATTTGCTGGAACAGCACGGCGATCGGCAGGCCTTCATACAGGATGGTGCATATCGCCGACAGGCCGATCGCGAACGCGACCGGGACGCCCAGCAGCAGAAAGATGAGGAACGAAATGGCGAGGATGGTCAGTTCCATGCCGGCTCCACTTCCGTGCCGTTGATGAGCGCAATCAGGTGTTCCAGCGAAAACAGCATGATCATCAACCCCGAGATCACCAGCGGCGCGTAGCGCACCGATTCCGGCAGGTTGATGTTGGCGAGCTTGTACGCGGCCACCGACGCGCCCAGCACCCAGCCGTTGTAGACCATCGCCCCGCCAAAGATCGCCACCAGCACGTGGATGAGCATTTCAATCTTGTTGCGCGGGCCTTCCGGGAGCAGCACCAGCAGCGATTCCATGCCGATGTGTCCGGCATCGCGCACCCCCACGGCCGCGCCGATCAGGGTGACGTAGAGAATCAGCACCAGGGCGAGATTTTCCGCCCAGGTGGGACTGTCGTTCAGCACGTAGCGCCCGAACACCTGGAAGGCAACGATGGCGACTATGACGAACAGGCCCGCCACGGCAAAATACATGCCGAATCGTGCCAGGGTTGCGTTCAGGCGCGTCAGCGGGCTTGGTATTGCGGCGGGTTGCTGCGACGACTGACTGTTCATCCAAATCCTCTCGCTCTATCGAAACGCGGATCGTCGTCCGAGCCCCCGATCAAGGTATTCGAGTGCAATCCATTCATGACCTGTACAACATGAAATGGAACGAGCCCCGCTATTTCGTATCCTGAATCCGCTTCACCAGGTCCTGCAATTTCGGCGTATTCGCGAACCGCGCATACACGGGCTTCATGGCGTCGATGAATTCCTGGCGGTTGGT
>JBDTSU010000070.1:0-13043 GCA_039930965.1 Betaproteobacteria bacterium | reverse complement strand
TTCATCGACTCAATGCCGTTGCCGATCAACGTGGCACCGACCACCGGATAGGAAATCTTGCCGTCCTCGATCATGTAGGCCTCGGAGGCCGAGAAAACGAACTTGCCACTGGTGGTGTCGACCTGTCCACCGCCGAAATTTGCCGCGTACAGGCCGTGCTTGACGCTGGCGATTATTTCCCCGGGCGACTTGTCGCCTCCGAGCATCAGCGTATTGGTCATGCGCGGCATGGGGATATGCGCATAGGACTCGCGGCGCGCATTGCCGGTCACGGCAACACCCATTAGACGCGCGTTGAGGGAGTCCTGCATATAGCCGCGCAGGATGCCGTCCTCGATCAGCACATTTCGCTGGGTGAGGTTGCCCTCGTCATCGACATTCAGGGAGCCGCGCCGGTCCGCAATGGTGCCGTCGTCGATGACGGTCACGCCCGGCGCCGCGATGCGCTCGCCGATGCGGCCGGAAAACACCGAGCTGCCCTTGCGGTTGAAATCACCTTCGAGGCTGTGCCCGACCGCCTCATGCAGCAGAATCCCGGGCCAGCCAGCGCCGAGCACCACGGTCATCTGGCCAGCGGGTGCCGGCCTGGCATCGAGGTTGATCAGCGCCTCGCGCACCGCCTGGCGGGCAACCTCGCGCAGGACGTCATCGGTGAAATAGGTGTAATCGTAGCGTCCGCCGCCGCCCGTACTGCCTTGTTCGCGACGCCCGTTCTGCTCGGCGATCACCGTGAGCCCGATGTGTACCAAGGGGCGTACATCGGCGGCCATGACGCCATCGTTTCGAGCAACCATGACCACGTCGTACTCGCCCGAGAGGCGTCCCATCACCTCTTTGACGCGCGGGTCGATGCCCCGCGCAAACTGTTCAAGGCGCTCAAGGATCCGTACTTTCTCCGCGTCGTCGAAACTCGAGACCGGGTCCGCCGGCGTATACAGCGCGCGTCCGGGTTTGTTCAGCGAGGCGGCGGCTTTGCCGGCGCTGCCATCGCCATGGATACGCGCAATGCTGCGCGTCGCGGCCGCCGCTGCGGAAAGCGCCACGCGGCTGATGTCATCGGAATAGGCAAAGGCCGTCTTTTCGCCCGATACCACGCGCACCCCCACACCTTGGTCAATATTGAAACTGCCGGATTTCACGCGCCCCTCTTCCAGGCTCCAGCCTTCGGAACGCGAATACTGAAAGTACAGGTCGGCGTAGTCCGCGTCGTGGGTCAATATTTCGTCGAAAACGGATTCGATGGCGTTTTCATTGAGACCGTACGGCGCAAGCAGGGTGGACTGGGCAATGCTGTAGGGGGTGGCGGACATGGAGCTTTCATGCGTAGGTATTAGACGAAACGGGAATGGATTATCGCAGAGGGTTGGGACGCGTACGGAGGATTGCAAGCCAGACCGGCAACAGTCAGATCATTGATCGACCATTTCGTTCGATGGCTAGCACTGTAGCGCCTTTCCAGCCATTTCTGCCCCGGAGGGCGCGCCCGTGTTTGAGTTTCAGTTTGCGTTTCACTACTGTCCCAACGTTGTTCTATCAGAATGCAATAGGTTGATGATTTGATAGTCGAATTTGCGATTTCGCACTGTTCTCGATTTGAATTTTGTTTTCAACTTGGGCACGCTCTCAATTGCCAAAAATCACTTTGCTCACGGGCAAACTAGTCTTCGCACTGATCATATTTCATCACTATTGCCAAACGTTGGGACACTAGTGTTTGCGTTTGCCGAATCCTACCTGCGGCGCCACTCGGTTATGCCACCCGGTTTGTCTTCCAGGACAATTCCCATTGATTCAAGCTGTTTGCGGATGGCGTCGGCACGTGCAAAGTCTTTCGCTCCCTTGGCGGCGTTGCGGTCATCGATGAGCACCTGGACTTCCATGGTCGGATCCCCTTTGACGAAAACATCCGGGTCTTCCTGCAAGAGTCCAATTGTTCCGCCCAGCGCCCTCAACAGGCCGGATAATTCCGCCGACCCGGTTTTGCGAACTTCATCACGCAGCTCGTAGAGCACCGCGTACGCGGCAGGTGTATCGAAATCGTCTTCCATCGCCGCCTTGAAACGCGCCGCAAAGGGATTGCGCCAGTCAACCGGCGCATCTTGCGGTGGCACATCCTTCAACACCCGGTACAGGCCCATCAGCGAATTGCCGGCATCCATCAGCGTTTCATAGGTGTAATTGATTTCGCTGCGGTAATGTCCGCGCAACAGGAAGAACCGCACCTCTTCCCCGCCACGCACAGGGTTAAGCTTATTCAGCACTTCGCGTGCCGTGAAAAAATTGCCCAGCGATTTGGACATCTTCTCGCTGTCGAAATTCAGAAATGCCGCATGCATCCAGACATTGACAAACGGGTGCCCAAGCGCGCCCTCGCTTTGCGCAATCTCGTTTTCATGATGCGGGAACTGCAGATCCCAGCCGCCACCGTGAATATCCAACGTCTCGCCCAGCACGGCTTTGCACATGGCCGAGCACTCGATATGCCAGCCTGGCCGGCCGCCTCCGAATATCGACGGCCACTGCGGTTCGTTCGGCTTTGCCGCCTTCCACAAGGCAAAGTCCAGGGGGTCACGTTTGCCGGCATCGACTGCCACGCGCTCCCCGGCCTGCAGATCGTCCAGGTTTCTGCGCGAAAGCCTGCCGTAGCCGTCGAACTTCCGCACGGCGTAGTACACGTCGCCGTTCGGCACGCGATAAGCCATGCCCTTGTCTTCCAGCACCTTGATGATATCCAGCATGCCGCCAATGTGGCGGGTCGCCCGCGGCTCATGGGTCGGCCGCTCGAGTTTCAGGCGATCAAAATCTTCATGCATCGCCGCGGTCATGCGCTCGGTGAGCGCATCGATCGGTTCGCCCTTTTCGTTGGCGCGGTCGATGATCTTGTCGTCGATGTCGGTAATATTCCGCGCATACGTTACTTCATAGCCGGTCGCCTTGAGCCAGCGGAAGACCATGTCGAATACGGTAAACGTGCGGGCATTGCCGATGTGAAAATAGTCGTACACCGTCGGGCCGCAGACATACATCCTTACTTTGCGGGGCTCGATCGGCGTAAACACTTCTTTCCGGCGGGTGAGCGTGTTGTAAATGGTTTGCATGGCGTTTGCGATCAGGTGGATTCGGCATCCTGTTGCCGACAGGGAATGTGGGCACCGGCTGAAACTTGCGGGCGCCTGGTTTGTCGCAGACTATTCGCGCGATTGAATGGTCAAACGGTCAGGCTTCACCAAGCCTGAACCAGATCGGTTGCGATCAGCAACATCGCGCCGGATCGGCGCCAAGGCGTGGGATTATCGCGTGAACGGATAACCCGGGAAAAGCGGGAGATGTTGTGTGGCGGGAGGGCATTCTTGGTAGAATATCGGCTAATCGACGCGAAAGTGTTTTTTATTAAATTCAATGAATTATAACAGAATGCTCACTACGACCTTCGCTCGCGGCCTTCACATCGGTACCTGCTCGCTTCTGGCGCTGGTGGTGGGTTTTACTTGCACCGCCCAGGCCGGCCCGGCGGAAGATATCAAGGAGGCATCGCGTCTTTACCAACAGGGTAAATCGGACCAGGCCCTCGTCAAGATCAACGGCGCCCTGACCCAGCAGCCAAAGGACGCACAAGGGCGTTTCTTGAAGGGGCTGATTTTCACCGAGCAGAAGAAGACGGCCGAGGCAATCCAGGTGTTCACGGGCCTTACCGAGGACTATCCCGAACTTCCCGAGCCCTACAACAACCTCGCAGTGCTGTACGCGAGCCAGGGCAATTACGACAAGGCCAAGGCCGCGCTGGAGTTGGCGATTCACACCCACCCCAGCTATTCGACCGCCTACGAAAATCTGGGCGACATCTATGCGCAACTGGCCCGGCGTTCCTACGACAAGGTCCTGCAACTGGACAAAAGCAATACCTCGGCGCAAAGCAAGCTTGCCATGGTGAAAGACTTGTTCAATCCCCCTGCCAAGTCTGTGCCCCCGACTGCGGTGGCGGCGCTTGATCCGGCAAAAACCGCCGCGACGCCGCCGCCTTCGGCCAAAGTCGAATCACCCAAGGCCGCCGCCGTCACGCCGACAATGCGGCCCGAACCCGCGAAGCCCTCAAACGGCGGCATGAAATCCGAAGGCCAGATTACGGCGGCGGTGCAGGCCTGGGCCAAGGCGTGGGCCTCAAAGGACGTGTCAGGTTACCTCGCCGCCTACGCGGCGGATTTTCAGCCGCCCGATGGCTTGACCCGAACTGCATGGGAAGGTCAGCGCAAGGAACGCATCGAGCGGCCCAAGTCCATATCGGTTGACATCAAGATCTCCAAGGTGACGGTGAAGGGCGATGAAGCGACGGTCGTATTCAGGCAGTCATATCGTTCCGACACAGTGAAGAGCAACAATACCAAGACCTTGAAACTGGTGAAGACGGGGGACCGGTGGCTGATTCGCGCAGAGCGTGCCGGCGCCTAGTGAATAGCCCGTTGCGCGCCTCATTCATCGCCGGGACGGCACTTGCCGTCGCTCTGGCCGGGCAAAGTACCGTCGCCGCCGCACAAACGACCACGATGATGTCCGTTGCGTTCAGCAATGAAGTTGAAGCCTCGCTGGTGCGCGCGCTTGAGACTCTCAAGATCGGCGGGATCCAGCCGGCACTGCGCGAACTCGATGCAACCCTTGCCAAGAACCCGAATTTTCGCCTCGGCCACCAGATGAAAGGCGACTTGTTGATGGCGAAGGCCGGTTCGCCGGTGGCATTCGGCGGCGGGAAGGGCCAACCGGAGCTGGTCGCAAGCCTGCGCGACGAAGCGAAGATGCGGTTCAATCGCTATTTCGACGCGCCCCCCGCCGATGCGCTGCCTACCGCCTTGCTGCAACTGGCACCGCAGCAGCAGCATGCCTTGCTGCTCGACAGTGAAAAGTCACGGATCTACGTTTTCAAGAATGTCGACGGCCAGCCGCACTACATTGCCGACTTTTACATTTCAGGCGGAAAGAACGGCTTCGAAAAAGACCGCGAAGGCGATCAGCGTACGCCGTTGGGGGTCTATCACATCACTTCCAGCATGGGCCGCGAAAAGCTGAGCGATTTTTACGGCCCCGGCGCCTTTCCGCTCAACTACCCGAACGAATGGGATAAACGCCTGCGAAAGAACGGCTCGGGAATCTGGATTCATGGCACGCCTTCCTCGACCTACAGCCGGCCGCCGCGGGCCAGTGACGGTTGTGTGGTGCTGACCAACGATGATTTCGCCACCCTGTCGAAATATGTCGATCCCGGCATCACGCCTATCGTCATCGTGCCGACCGTGCAGTGGCAGTCTCCCGGAAAATGGCATGAATTCCGCGATACATTCGCAACCGCACTCAACCAATGGAAGATCGATTGGGAAAGCCTGCGCATAGACGGCTATCTTGCGCATTACTCCGCCAAATTCGATGCCGACGGCAAGGACATAAAGGACTGGACAACGAACAAGCGCCGCATCAATGCCGGCAAGAATTTTGTGAAGGTCGGCATTTCCAATTTGTCGATTTTCGAATACCCGATATCCCCCGGCACACCGCCGATGGTCATGGTGACTTTCGACCAGGATTACAAGAGCAGCAATAACGCCACGAAGATGAAAAAGCGCCAGTACTGGCAACGTGAGGAAGGGCGCTGGAAGATCATCTACGAGGCCGCGGCCACCTAGCAACTTCGCAACAGTCCTTACTGTTTCAATTCCCCAGGAGTAACCATTCATGATCCGCACGACCCCCCATTTCACAATCGTTTCCGGCGCGCTGCTTGCTTCGCTATTCACCGTCGTCGCACTCGCGCAGAAACCCGCCGAAGCGCCAAAGGCCGCCGCCAAGTCCGCGCCTAAAGCCTCCACCTGCAAACTCGATGACAAAGGAACCACACCAATGAAAGTCAAACTGACCACCAGCATGGGCGCGATCACGCTCGAACTGAACAAGGAAAAGGCGCCGCTATCGACCGAGAATTTCGTGAAGTACGTGGAGAGCGGCCATTACAACGGCACGATCTTTCATCGCGTCATCGGCAACTTCATGATCCAGGGCGGTGGCTTTGACAAGAACCTGGCGCAGAAACCAACCAATCCGCCGATCAAGAATGAAGCCGCCAACGGCCTCAAGAACGATAACTACACCGTCGCCATGGCGCGCACCGGCGTGGTCGATTCGGCAACGGCGCAATTCTTCATCAATGTGAGCAACAATGATTTCCTGAACCATGCGGGGCAGGCCAATTTCGGCTACGCCGTGTTTGGCAAGGTGGTCGAGGGCATGGATGTGGTCGACAAGATCAAGGCGGTCAAGACCGGCCCCAAAGGCATGTTCCCGACTGACGTGCCCCAGGAAACCGTCATGATCGAAAAGGCCGAGTGCCTGTAGCCGTTTCCGCAATACACGCTCAAGGGCAGCCAACGGCTGCCCTTTTCGTTTTATAGTCGCGCATGAAGACGCTTTTCATCTCCGACTTGCACCTCTGCGAGGAACGGCCGCGAATCAGTGCGTTGTTCGTGCGCTTCCTGGACGAGATCGGCCGCGATGCGCAGGCGCTCTACATCCTTGGCGACCTGTTCGACTACTGGGTCGGCGACGATCAACTCGATCACGACTCGCTGGCGCGCGAGGTGGCCTCGGCGCTCGCGCGTACGGCCGACCGCGGTACGTCAATATTTTTCATGCATGGCAATCGCGACTTCCTGATTGGCGGGCGTTTCGCGCGGGAGGCCCGGCTAACGTTACTTGAAGATCCTGCGCTGGTCCGGGTGGACAACCGGCCGCTGCTGTTGATGCACGGCGACACGTTATGTACCGATGACTTGGCCTATCAGCAATTTCGGCTGCAGGTGCGCGATCCGCAATGGCAGGCGCAGGTACTGGCGAAGACTTTTGCCGAGCGCACCCAACTGGCGCGCACGATCCGTTCACGCAGCGACGTCGAGAAGGCGATGAAAGCGGAGGCGATCATGGATGTCAATGCCGACGCGGTGACGGCGGCGTTTGAGCGATATCGCTATCCCGTCATGATCCATGGGCATACCCATCGTCCGGCAAGACATGAGTCGAAGTTGAACGGACATGCCTGCACCCGATGGGTGCTCGCGGACTGGCACACCGATGGCAGCTACCTTTGTAGCGACGGCAGGGATAACGGCCTTACCGCCCATTCGATTTCGGGTGCCTGACCTGCAGTCCGCCGCGACGGCGTCAGGAGTTGCCGAATCCGCGGGCAAGATCCGCCTGGATGTCTTCCACCGCCTCGAGGCCGACCGCGACACGCAAAAGACCGTCGGCAATTCCGGATGCATCGCGTTCCGCCTGCGAGATGCGCGCATGCGTCGTGGTGGCCGGATGGGTAATCGTCGTCTTGGTATCGCCAAGATTGGCGGTAATGGAAATCATGCGGACGGCGTCGACCACTCTCCATGCGGCGGCCTTGCCGCCAGCGACTTCAAAGGACACGACCGCCCCCTGCGCGGTCGCCTGGCGATAGGCAAGCGCGTGCTGTGGGTGCGACGGAAGACCGGCGTAATGCACTCTCGTCACCTGCGGGTGTGATTCAAGCCATTGCGCCAGTTGAAACGCGGAACGCGATTGCGCCTCGATGCGCAGCCGCAGCGTCTCCATGCCCTTGAGGCAAATCCAGGCATTGAAGGGGGATAGCGCCGGTCCGGCGGTGCGCACGAATCCGTAAACCGGTTCGATCAGTTCCCTGCGTCCGCACACCGCGCCGGCCAGCACCCTGCCCTGGCCATCGAGATATTTGGTCGCCGAGTGAATGACCAGGTCGGCGCCGTGTTCGATCGGGCGCTGCAAGGCCGGCGTCAGCAGGCAATTGTCGATGGCCAGCGCCGCGCCGGCCTTGCGCGCAATATCCGCTAGCGCCGCGATATCGCAGATCTCCGCCAAGGGATTCGAGGGTGTTTCGCTAAACAGCAGCCGGGTATTCGGGCGCACCGCCGCGCGCCACTCGTCGACCCGGGCCGGCGAGACCCAGGTCGTTTCCACGCCGAATTTCTTGCAGATCTGATTGAACAGCGGAACCACCGTGCCGAACACGCTGTGTGATGAAATGATGTGGTCGCCGCTCTTCAGCAGGCCCATCACGGTACTGGCAATTGCCGCCATCCCGGTGGCGGTCGCGACGCACGACTCCGCCGCTTCAAGCGCGGCCAGGCGATCCTGGAACATGGTGACCGTCGGATTGGTAAACCGGCTATAGATGAAGCCCGGCTCTTCGTTGGCAAAGCGCCGCGCCGCCTCGGCCGCATTCGCGTATACAAAACTTGAAGTCAGCGAAAGCGCCTCCGAATGCTCCTGAAAGTCACTGCGAACCAGCCCCGCACGAACCGCAAGGGTGTCAAATTGAGGTTTGTCCATGTCGCGGGGCTCTCTCAGGGATCCACCGTCGACAGGCCGAGGTCGAGCTGATGGGTCTTGGTGTCTTCCTCGCCGGCCCGCTTCGACATCTCGTCGTCGTTGCGGTTGGCTTCAATGCCGGCAAGGTATTCGTCCGAGACGCCGCCCGTGATATAGGTGCCATCGAAGCAGGATGCATCAAAGCTCTTTATCGCAGGATTGCACGACCGCACGTCTTCGATCAGGTCGGCGAGATCCTGATAGAAGACCGCATCCGCGCCGATGGCTTCGGCAATCTGCGCCACATCACGGCCGGTCGCGATCAATTCGGCGCGCGACGGCATATCGATGCCGTAGACGTTCGGAAAGCGCACCGGCGGCGCTGCCGACGCGAAATACACCTTCTTCGCGCCGCACTCGCGGGCCATTTGCACGATTTCGCGGGAGGTCGTGCCGCGCACGATCGAATCATCGACCAGCAGGACGTTCTTGCCCCTGAACTCGATGGCCATGGCGTTCAGTTTCTGCCGCACCGACTTTCGGCGCTGTTCCTGACCCGGCATGATGAAGGTGCGGCCGATGTAGCGGTTCTTGATGAAGCCCTCGCGATATTTCACCCCCAGCACCTGCGCCACTTCAACGGCCGACGGGCGGCTGGTGTCGGGGATGGGGATGACTACATCGATTTGTATGCCCGGCTGGTCGCGGAGGATCTTTTCGGCCAGTGAGCGCCCCATCAGGGAACGTGTTTCGTAGACAGAAATACCATCGATGACCGAGTCCGGCCGCGCCAGGTACACATATTCGAAAATGCACGGATGCAGGCTGGCATTCAACGCACACTGGCGGTTGAAAAAATTTCCCGAGGTGTCGATCAGGATGGCTTCACCCGGCGCCACGTCGCGCATGATCTCGAAGCCAAGCGTATCCAGCGCCACGCTTTCGGAGGCAACCATGAACTCGACGCCGTTTTCACTTTCGTTCTTGCCAATGATCAGCGGGCGAATGCCGTGCGGATCACGGAACGCCAGCAAGCCGTAGCCGGCGATCATCGCGACGATGGCATAGGCGCCGCGTGCACGGCGGTGCACGCCGCCCACGGCATTAAATATGGCGTCCGGATCAAGCCGATTGCCATGCGCGGCAAGTGCCAATTCGTGGGCCAGCACATTGAGCAGCACTTCCGAATCGGAGTTGGTGTTGACGTGGCGCAGATCATCCTGGAACAGCTCACGCTGCAGCTCCGCGGTGTTCACCAGATTGCCGTTGTGCCCCAGCACCACACCAAACGGTGAATTTACGTAGAAAGGCTGCGATTCCGCCGCGCTGGCGGCAGATCCCGCGGTCGGATACCGGCAATGCGCGATGCCCATGTGACCGGTGAGGCTGCGCATGTCGCGGGTGCGGAACACGTCACGCACCAGTCCGCGGTCCTTGTGCATATGAAAGGTCCGACCGTCGGCAGTGACGATGCCGGCCGCATCCTGGCCGCGGTGCTGCAGGACGGTGAGTCCGTCATACAGCAGTTGATTGACCGGGCTTTTTGAAACGATGCCGACGATGCCGCACATAGAGAAATTCCCTTTATCCTTGCCGCCAACCGGTCGCCTGCCGCAGGACGGGGACCCGGTAGCTGATACGCGAGGCCAGGCTTTCTGGCAGGAATGCCCGGGCATGCAGCGCCGCCACTTCCAGCCAGGGCGTGGCCGCCGCATTTTTCCACAATGCCGACTGGGGAAACTTGGTCATGCCCGCCGCCAGCGCCAGCACCAGCAGCACCAGCGCCCCGCGCAGCAGGCCGATGACCGCCCCGATCGCCCGATTCAATCCACCCAGCCCCAATTTTCTCACGAGTTCCGAGACCAGGCTCGCGAGCAATGCCGCAAGGACCAGCACGAACAGAAAAATCGACATCCACGCCACCACCATCCGGTAGATGGGTTCGGCCATCCAGTCGGCGAAATATCCGGCGAGAGACTGGGCGAACGCGTGCGCCAGGACAAAGGCGAGGATCCAGCCGGCGAAATTGATGACTTCGCGAATCGCGCCACGCACGATACCGACGATCACCGAAAGAGCGACCAGCGCAATGATCGCGTAATCGAGTTCGTTCACGGACAATTACTTGAGCGGAACGATCTTGCCATCGGTGCCTGCAAGTTTCACCTGCGCCAGCGCCGCATCCGCCTTATCGCGCGAGGCAAATGGGCCAACCCGCACACGCGTTGCATTGCCGCTTTTGATGGGAATATTCTCCGTGTAAACCGACAGCCTGGCCTCTTTCATCTTCGCAATGACCTGCTTCGCATTGTCGGCATCACTGAAGACGCCCAGTTGTACGGCGAATCCGCTCTTGTCGGCCGGCGACGGTGAGTCAGCCTTTGCCGGCTTGTCGGCCTTCGCCACGGCTTTCGCGGGTTCTTTCACGACCGGAGGGGGCAAGACCGGCGGGGCGGCAACCTTGCCTTTCCCGGGCGCGGCAACCGCCTTCGGTGCGTCTGCCACGGCGGGCGTTGATGGCTCTGGAACCGCGGGCGCTGTCGCGGGAACCACGATCGGCGCGGCCGATGGTGCCGCTAATGGCGGCTGACCTTCCTTGGATGGCACCTGCACAGAAATATCCTGGACCTTCATCGGCAGGCCCGCTCGCTTGGGCTCACGATCGAAGACCATCGGCAAGAATACAATCGCCAGCAATCCGATGGTGATCGCGCCGATCAGGCGCCGTCGACCGCGTCTTTTCAGTTCGAGTTCAGTGGAGGAAATTGCGGGATTGCTGGAGGCGGCCATGGTGGGAATCCGGATCACGTCGATCGGGTCAGTTGCAGGATTTCCGCAACCGTATAGAACGAACCGAACACAAGAATTCTATCATTCCCGCCTGCCCGCTCCCGCGCTGCAGCATACGCCTTGGCGATGCTGACATGGGTCGAAAACCGGCCGGTCAAGCCATGCGACGCGAGTTTGTCGGCCAGCGCAACGGCAGTCGCGCCGCGCGCGCCGGCGGTGGAGTCGAGGCCGGCGATGCACCAGAAATCGATGCGGCCCGTGACGATGTCGATGACCGAATCAATGTCCTTGTCGGCGAGCATACCGAATACCGCAACAGTGTTCGGGTAAAAGCCCATCGACCCCAACGCATCGTTGAGGGCCCTGGCCGCGTGCGGGTTATGGGCGACATCAAGCACCACCGTGGGCTGTCCCGGCAGCACTTGCATGCGCCCCGGCCATTCAACTTCCAGCAGCCCGCGCTTGACCTGGCCCTGCGTGACGGGCAAGCGATCCTGCAATGCCTCCAGCGCCGCCAGGGCGGCGGAAGCGTTCTTCAATTGGTAACTGCCGCGCAATGCCGGAAACGGCAATGAGTGCCGCGCGCTGTCCTGGCCAAAAAATTGCCATTGGCCTGCCATGACCTGAAAGCGAAAGTCGCGGTTGAGCAATCGCAAGTCCGCGCCAATGTGCCGCGCGTGATCGAGCAATGCCTGCGGTGGATCGCCATCGGCAAAGATCGCCGGGCGGCCAGGCCGGAAGATATGCGCCTTTTCGGCGCCAATCAATTCGCGCGTATCACCCAGATAGGCTTGATGATCCAGATCGATGCTGACCACGATGCTCACGTCCGCATCGACCATGTTGACGGCATCCAGACGCCCGCCCAGGCCAACCTCCAGAATGGCCACATCCAAGCCCTCCTGCCGGAAAAGCCACAAGGCCGCCAGGGTTGCGTATTCAAAGTAGGTCAGCGGTACGGCGGGCAGGCCGGCGATGCGGGCCTGCTCGACGGCTTCGAATGACGCCACCAGCCGTGCGTCACTTGCCTCTTGCTTGCTGACCCGGACTCGCTCGTTAAATCGCAGCAGATGCGGCGAAGAATAGAATCCGGTCTTGAATCCGGCCGTGTGCAGGATTGATTCCAGCATCGCACACGTGGAGCCTTTGCCATTGGTGCCGCCGACAACTATGTTTATCGGCGCCCGAGGACTGCCCATCCGCTCCCACACGGTGCGTACTCGATCCAGGCCCATGACAATTTCGGCCGAATGCTGATGGCCGATGTATTCCAGCCAATCATCTAGTTGCGTCAACATGGGGATTCCGGTTCAGGATGAAAGCGCGTAGATTGGCCATGGATGCGCGTTTCCAGCTGCTTTCGGTCTGGATGCCGCTCCAACGCTAGAGTTTCGCTGCGACGAATGATTCATGACTGACCGGATGGGCGCGGACCGCGCCGGCAGGGCAAGCGGATTCAGGCGTATCCGGGTGAAGTCGGGATGGATGACGGTCGCGGCGACTCAACAGGTGAAAACCGGAAATATCTGTCGCGCTCCGCTATGCGACCGGCAGAGGCTCTTTCTGCAAGAGTGTCACCAGCTTCGATACCCGGTCGCGCATTTGCCGCCGATCGACAATCAGGTCGATCGCGCCTTTTTCCAACAGGAATTCGGCGCGCTGAAATCCATCGGGCAGCGTCTCACGAACCGTCTGCTCGATAACGCGTGGCCCCGCAAAACCGATCAAAGCGCCGGGTTCGGCGATGACTACGTCCCCCAGGAAGGCAAAACTCGCCGACACCCCGCCCATCGTCGGATCGGTCAGCACCGAAATGAACGGCAGGCGTGCTTTCGACAGCATGTGCAGGGCTGCCGTGGTCTTTGCCATCTGCATTAGCGACAGCAATCCTTCCTGCATGCGCG
>JBDTSU010000069.1:0-13198 GCA_039930965.1 Betaproteobacteria bacterium | reverse complement strand
ACCGGCCTGTCACGCCGGGGGTCGCGGGTTCGAGTCCCGTCCACTCCGCCAATTCAGAAAAGCCTCGCGGCTTCGCGGGGCTTTTTTCTTGGAAAATGGACGAGTCCCATCCGCCATTTCGTTGCATCGAAATGGCATTCATGCCGCGATTGCCTGCGCAGGCAGGCAATCGAAACCCGGCATTCATCTCCGCCAATTCAAAAAGGCCTCGCCGCGTCGCGGGGCTTTGTTCATGGCATCGGGACGCGCCCGGTCCACCGCGCGTGACGTGAGATGATCCCCGCCATTCCATGTGAATTGGTGGCAAGTCACGCAGAGTTTCGGCGGCTGGACGATATTGCGCGAATCCAGGTGGACCTTCGCTATGCAAGTCCCAACAATTTTGTCGGCCGGGATGTGTATTCGCCGCTGGATTGCGCCTGGCTGCATTGTGACGCTGCGCGGGGTCTGGAAAAATCGGTTGCGTGGCTCGCTTCGCAACAGCCTGACCTGCAACTCATGGTGCTCGATGCGATGCGCCCACAGCGGGTGCAGGAGCAACTTTGGGATGCACTGCGGGACACTGACCTGCAGATGTACCTCGCCAACCCCGTGCGGGGATCGATCCATTCGTTCGGTATGGCGGTCGATATCACGGTGATCGACAAGCAGGGCAACGAACTCGATATGGGCACATCCTTCGATGACCTGACCGAACTGTCGCACCCTGCCAAGGAAAACGAATTTCTCGCCAGCGGCGCATTGAACCGGAAACAGCTCGACAACCGCCGGCTGCTACGGGAGGCGATGCGGCACGGCGGTTTCGCCGGCATCAATACAGAATGGTGGCACTTCGACTGCGGCGACCGTCTCGTCGTGCGGACTCAATTCGCGCGGATTCTGTAGCAGCAATCTGAATTTTTTCCGTGTCGGGGCAGGGATGTCCATAATGCCGGCTTGCCGTGCCGTGACTGACATTTCGCTCAATTGTTGCCGGAACGACCTACCCAATCGGCCAGGGCATCAATGATTGGCCGGCCAACGGGCCACAGCTTGCCGGTCGACGGCCGGTGATTGATGATCGCGACCACGACATGCATGCGTCCCCTCGCATCCGGCACGTAGCCGGCCAGCGCCACGACGTTGTTTAGTGTGCCGGTTTTCATCCGCGCGCGACCGGAGACGGGACTGTCGCGCAGCCGCAGGCGCATGGTGCCATCCAGTCCAACGACCGGCAGACTGGACAGAAACTCCGGGGCCCAATTGCTGCGATATTCAGTTGCCAGCAGCGCGGCCAATTGGGAAGGGCGAACACGCTCCGTGCGCGACAGTCCCGAGCCATTCTCCAGTACCAGCCCGGCATCGTCGATTCCCTGTTGACGAAACCAGGCGCGAATCTGCCGGTCCGCGCCGCCGAGCGTTGCACCGTCTTCGCTATCAAGTGTCCCAAGGGTCAGGTACATCAGGCGGGCCAAGGTGTTGTCGGAAGGCTTGTTGATGTCGCGAAGCAAATCCGCCAGCGTGCGTGAACGATGGCTTGCCAGCAACCGGCTGTCGGCCGGTGACATGCCCTCGCGCAGGGTGCCGTGAAACGTTCCACCCAGCCCGGCCCAGAGGCCGCGAAACAGCCGGTCGACATATTCATTTCTATCCAGAACATTGGTACGCGCGGTTGCCTTGCAATTGCGCGGAAACTCGCCGCGCAACTGGATGCGGACTGAACCATCCTCCGCCTTGACCACGCCGGGAACCTTCCAGCCGTCGTCCCAATCCTTGCACGCACGGTCTGCCAGGCTCATCCGCAGGTCGAGCGACACGCCCTGCAATTCCGGTGTCGCGCGGGCGCGCAGGGAATCCTGATCCGCCTCGAGTTCGATTCTCAGCAGATTGGTATTGATCAGCAGGGCGTCCGGTATGACGTTGTATTCGGCGTCGGGTTCTTCGTCGAATGACTGTACGCCCAGATCGGTACGCGGCGGGCGAAACATTTCCCGGTCCAGTACCAGATCGCCACGAATGTCGCGAATGCCCTGGTGCCGCAAGGATTGCAGCATCCGGCCGAATGCCTCCCAGGTGAGATCGCCGTCGCCGCCACCGCGCAGGAATACATCTCCCTGCAATACGCCGTCCTCAACCGGCGCATGGGCGCGCAACTCGGTATGCCAGCGCCGTGTCGGCCCCAGGCGCTCCAGGCCGACGATCGTCGTGACCAGTTTCATCGTTGATGCGGGTTGCAGGGAGGAGTCGGGCCGATGGGAAACAATAGTCGCGCCATCGGTCAAGCGAATCACCAATGCGCCGACCGCGTCGGTCGGAATGCCGGCGGCTTGCAGCATGTTGACGATATTTATGGGCAGCCCCTGCGCACCTGTCATCGAAAGCCGGTCCCCAGGGGTCGCGCAACTGCACAGGAAGAGGCACAGGACCGTACAAGCGAGGTATCGACGTCTTGGCATGAATTGCCTATTTGGTTTGTGTAATGAAGTTACAAGAATCGTCTGCCAGATTTGTTCGATTGGTGATGAAGTGTTCTTGTGGCGTCATTACTGTTGTAAACATACCAATATTTGCTATGGGTTATTGCAATTATCACAAAGCAGTAGCACAGTAGGGCACATTGGTAGTTTATTGGTATTAATGTCCCTTGGCCAACATTCGGTCAGGCGACATTACGGGGAGAGTACCTTTGCTACATTGCCTCGATGCAATCCGCGTCGCCGGCGATGCATTCATTGGTAGGTCACTCTCTGTTGTGTGTTAGTCATTCAACGTCAAGACAGGGAGAACGCACCGTGAAACTGAAGAAAATAGCCCAGGTTGTCTCGCTCATCTGCATGACGGGCCCGGCGGTTGTGCATCAGGCCGCCGCCCAGACCCCCGCAGAGCCAAAAAAGCCGCAAGCCGTCGAAAGAGTGATCATCACGGGCAGCAGTATCAAGCGCGTTGAAAATGAGGGATCGTTGCCGATCCAGATAATCACCCGCGAGGACATTGATCGCCAGGGCATCACCAGCGCCGAGCAACTCATGGCGACGTTGACCAGTTCCGGAAACGGGATGGACAACCTCGCCAGCAATTCGGATGTCGTGGCCGGCCAGGAGCGCGGCAACAATGGCGCAAGCGCCGCCAACCTGCGCGGCCAGGGTTCCGCGTCGACACTGGTGCTGCTCAACGGCCGGCGCATGGCCGCGCACGGTTTGAATGGCGGAATTGTCGATCTCAATTCAATCCCGTTCTCGGCGGTGGACCGGGTAGAAATTCTCAAGGACGGCGCGTCGGCCATTTACGGTACCGATGCCATCGGCGGCGTTATTAATTTCATCCTGCGCAAGGACTTCACAGGTGTTTCCCTGCAGGCGTCGACCGACCAGACACAGGCCGGCGGCGGCGACCGGATGCGCATTGGACTGATCGGTGGCATGGGCGACCTTGCCAGGGATGGCTACAACGTGATGGTTGCGCTGGGCCACACGGACAACAGGATCCTTCGCGGCGATCAGCGCGATTTTGTCAATACCTTCCAGCCGGATCGCGGCTTGTCAGTGGATACGCGCGGCACGCCGTACGCCACCGTGTTTCCCCTTGCCTCCTCGAGCGCCGCGGTGGTTCGAACCATCCTCAGCTCGCGGGCGACACCGACCGGACCGATCAACAATACCCTGTCACCGATTCAGCCGGGCACCACCTTGCGAATCAACGGTGGCATCAATGTTCTGGATCTGCCGGGGCAGGCTGGCTGCAACTCGATCGACGGCATGGGTGTATACGATGAAGTATTGTGGGCAACCCCGTCCGCAAAATACGCCTGCGCCTGGGACACCGGCCGCGCCGCCGCGCTGCAACAGCCCATCAAGACCGATTCCGTGGTGGCGCGTGCCACGTTTAACGTCGGCAGCAATACGTTGTTTGCTGAGTTCACCGGATCGAAGGCGGATTCCGCCAAGTCGTTTTCAAATGCGCAAATTTCCAGCAGCACCAGCGCGACGAGCCCGGCATTCAATCTCACCTATCCCAGTACCGGATCAAGCTATAACGCCGTGTTTAATGCGATCGTGGCGGTATTCCCGACAATTGAAGAAAATCGGGGGCAGGGCATTGCTTTCCGCTGGCGCTGCATGGAATGCGGCCGCCGCGAATTGACGACAACCTCGGAAACGGCGCGCCTGCTGCTTGCGGCCGAGGGCACCATCGGCACATGGGATTACCGCGCTGGCGTGTCGCAGGCGACCAGCGAAACGAGTTCGCGGGCGGGTGCCGGTTACTACTACGACGACGCGTTCTTCCCGTTGCTCAAGACGGGCGTGCTCAACCCGTTTCTGCCGCCGGGCCAAACGCAGACGCCGGCAGCCCTGGCCGCGCTGGAAGCGGCTTCCGCGAACGGGCTGACCATCTATGGCGGCAAGTTCACCCTCAACCAGTTTGATGCTTCCGCGTCGGGTTCCATCTTCAAGCTGCCGGCCGGCGATGTCATGGCCGCAGTCGGCACCGACATCCGCCAGGAGAAATGGAAATTCCAGGGCGACCAGCGCGCGACCGCCGAGCGGCGCACCAGTTTTCTGCTGCCATTCGACGACGTCAATGCGCTGTCCGGCGTGAAACGCGACATCCGGGCCATCTTCGCGGAAGTCCAGGTGCCGGTATTCAAATCTCTCGACGTCACGATTGCGGGACGCCAGGACAACTACACGGGCTTTGGCAACACCTTCAATCCCAAAGTGTCGGCGCGATACGTGCCGATCGAACAAGTGCTGGTACGCGGTTCCTACAGCACGGGCTTCCGGGTGCCCACATTCAATCAGTTGTTCAACGGCATAACCGATTCCCCCACATCGGGGGCGACAATCGTCGATCCCGCCCGCTGTCCCACCAAGCTGGTCAGTACGATTCCGGGCTGCGAAGCGATAAATCCGAACACGCTGTCCGGCGGAAGACCCGATCTGGGGCCAGAAGAATCCAAGCAGACCAGCGTCGGTTTTGTGCTGGCGCCGACTCGCGATTTCAGCGCCAACATCGATTGGTGGCATATCAAGAAGACCGGCACCATTCAAGCCCTGCCGATCGCGACCTTGATCGCCAATTACGATTTGTTCCCGCAAAGTTTCATTCGCAATGCCGCGGGAAATCTCGCCTTTATCGATATCCGCCCGGTGAATGCCGGCGAGACCAGTACCAAGGGTGTCGACGTGGGCGCAAAACTCAATGGCGCGCTGTTTCGTGGCAAGTTCTCCGCGAGCATTGACGGCTCGTACCTGATCGAGAAGAAATCGCGCCTGTTGGTCAGCGCGCCATTCGGTCCCAGCGAGATCGCCAAATTTACCCGGTCGGGCGATCTGGGGCTGCGTTGGAAACATGCCGCCGCGTTTACCTACACCCAGGGCGACTGGAGCGGCACGTTGTACCAGTTCTTCAGTTCAGGTTACAAGGATGCGGTCCTGCCGGGCGTGGCCAATGGCAGCGTGGTGCCCCCCAACTGGGATCCCAACGTGAAAAGCTACACGCTCTATCATGTCAGCGCGACCTATAACGGCTTCAAGAACCTGAGCCTGACGGCGGGCGTCAAGAATCTGTTCGACAAGGATCCCCCGTTCAGCGCCGCGTACGACACCAACACCGGTGCCGGCAGTTCGTGGGAGCCTCGTGTCGCGGATCCGCGCGGCCGTTCGTTCACGCTGCTGGTCAAGTACACGTTCTTCTGATCGTCGCAATTACATTCACGCCGATTCACGTGCAGCGGCAACGGCAGCATGAAAAAGCCCCTGATGTTCGGGGGCTTTTTTTGTTTGGTCGGAAGGTTGGTCCAGCGCGGTGGGTGTCTATTGCATGCCCCTAACTTCAACGCAAGTTCATTCATGAAAAGTGGCCGTCGACAATTTGCCCAAACCGCCGGCGCGCTGGCGGCGGCGTTGATTGGCATGCCAGGGCGCGCGCACGCGACAATGCCGGGTCCGGCCGGGCACGAACAGGATCGCGTCGCGCACGGTGCGTCGTTGCCGCTGGTAAAGCCACGCGTGCTTGGCGAGGGTGCGGTCGTCGGTCTCATTGCGCCCGGCGGAATCGTTGACGATGCCATTATCGACACATGTGTTCGCAACCTCTCTTCAATGGGATTCAAGGTCAGGCTCGGCAGGAATATCCGTGCCGCGCATGGTGGCTATGCGGGCACAGTGGCGCAGCGGCTGGAAGACCTGCACCACATGTTTCTCGACCGCGAGGTGAAGGCCATCTGGGCCGCGCGCGGCGGCTCGGGCTGCGCCGCGCTATTACCCCACATTCAATACTCGCTGATTCGCGCCCATCCGAAGATCCTCATCGGCTATTCGGATGTCACGGCGCTGCTCCTCGCGCTCTATCGCAAGGCCGGACTGGTCACATTTCACGGTCCGGTCGCGTGGTCGCGTTTTTCCGATTATTCGGTCAGCCAGATGCGGGCGGTCCTGATGGTGCCGCGCGCGGAAACCGAGATCCATATGTCGGTTGAAAACAGCCGAAGGGCCGTGACCAAATCCGAGTATGCGCTGCGCACTTTGCGCGCCGGCGTGGCCGAAGGACGGCTGGTCGGCGGCAGCCTGAGCGTATTGAACGCATTAATCGGCACACCTTATGCGGCGGACCTTTGGGGCAGTCTCGTTTTCCTCGAGGATGTGGGTGAGGTGCCTTACCGTCTAGATCGTATGCTCACGCAGTTGCAGCAGAGCATCGGCGGAAAGGGGCAGTCCGATGGCCTGCGCCACGCCGCGGGTGTGATGCTCGGTGTGTTCAGCGACGCACGGCCTCGCGATGCGGAACCTTCGCTGACGCTTGAGGAAGTTGTCAATGAGCAGTTGGGTGGTCTGCCGGTTCCGGCCGTTTATGGTTACTCGTTCGGCCATATCCGGGAACAATTCACCCTGCCCATTGGCGTGCGCGCCAGGCTTGACACGGACAAGCAGACGCTGACCCTGCTGGAACCTGCCGTGACGGCCTGAAATCCATCGCGGCCGTGTTGGTATCGGCCGCGCGCCGGCACGGCACGCCGGTCCGGGCGACTACCACCGAAAACGGTGACAAACTGATACAGTCCCCGACATATCCTGCGTTGGAGAATATCGGACGAGGACTGAATATCGGATCGTTCACCAGTCATGCATTCACAGGCGCCGTGCATTGTGGCCGTCGATTCGCGATGCGGTTTCTGTAACTGGTTGCAATGGCGGCATTGGCGCCATCCCGCGGGAACAGTGGTGATACGTGAATGACCAATGAACTGAATACATCCAAACCAATGAAAGGAAATTTTCGATGAACCCTGGCAAGAATATTCTGCTCACCGCCTGCTTGCTGGTCACCGGCGCAAGCGCGTTCGCGCAGACTCCCGCCGACGTGGCGGCGGCGCCCAAACCAAAAGTCTACGCACTCATTTCGGCGGTGGGGGATCAGTTCACCTATGTGACGCAAAAGCATTCAACGGGCTCAAACATGCTCGACCATTACGATCGCAAGATTATCAAGGTGCCCAATGATGCGATCAACGCGTCGGTGTTGAGGGGGCTCGACAATGCCATCGGTCAACGCGAACCCGGCAGCAAGCGGATTCTCGCCAAGCTCAATCCGCTCGAGATGGAGGGCGTGCGACCGGCCGACCGGGAGAAAGTGGCCATGGGTAAATTGCTGGCCACGCTCGAGCGCTTTCCGCAGCGCATGGAATGGGACACGATCATCGTCGTGACGCCAAAATTCCAGTTTTCCGAACGCAAGGGCATGGGTAGCAAGCTTGAGGGCATCGGCGTATACGTACAACCGCTCGAAAGCGGCGCGACAATGGATGATTCCGGCGTGGATATTCTCGGTACCGAGGGCGAGGCAACCGTGACGCCTGACGGCAAGCAGGTCAACCAGCGCTCGAAGGTCTTTGTCGCGCCGTACAACTACACACAGACCTGGGTATTCGACGCCAAGACGCTGAAGGTGCTGGACACCAGTGCCCGTTACGAATTCCAGAAGATCTATGATCCGGAATCGACGGCGCTCAATGTGGCCAGGAGTATTCCGCCCGAGAAGCTGGCGCGGATTTTTACCAACTTTGTCGAGCGCTCGGTCGCGCGTGGCGTCGGCGAGGCACTGCCACTTATCGAGATGGGCGCGATCAAGCCGGTCGCGTCGCCGCCGGCAAAGCCTAAATAGTGATTGGCCAAACGCGTGCGTCACCCGCCAGGAGGATTTCGCATCGCAAGGAATTTCCGTTTTTTCAATACCCGCTCGCCCCCCGGCGTCAAACGTGCCGGGGCAGGCTCAAAGCCGGTCAAAGGGTTGAACGGGCTACGCTGATTCAGCAACCTGGCGCTGGGTACGTCGACGGGCTCAGCACGAACGGGGTTATTTGTCGTTCCCGTCAAAAACGCGAGCACTGGCGCGCCTTTACAGCCATTTGTGGCCTGCGAGGCGCGCCAGTGCTTGTCTTTGGCATGGCGATGCGGGCTACCAGGAGTACCGGACGGTATAGCGAATCACGGCCTCACCACCTTTGGCCAGCCGCACCGGGAAATGAATTGTGCGTGAATCGATCTTGTCGAATTCCTGCGATTTCTTGGTGACCGCCCACGTGGTCCAGCGATAGAGGTTTTCCTTGGCAATCACCGTGACCGCCTCGTCTTTCTGGTTACGCAGCTTGATTTCAATTTCCTCTTCCATCAGCTTGCCGCCGCTGTCGTAGCGAAAATCCACCTGGCGGCGTTCACCGACGACGTCGAAAGCGCTGCCGAGCTTGATCTGGATGGTCTCATTCTTCGCCGTGTGGTCGATCAGGTCTTCGCCGATGAATTCCAGCGATTGATCGGCGCTGTCAAGTTTGGCCACGCGCACTTTGCCGGCAGGCAGCGGAATGCCGAGGCGATTGTCTTCCCGATTCTTGAAGCGAAGATAGACATCCACCTTCTTGTTCGACTGGTTGCCGAAATTGCGGTCGGTCATCGGGCTGCCGTAGTAGCCGATGTATTGCCCGGCCTGACCGTAATACATCAGGGTCTTTTCGCAATTTACGTTGCGGGCAACCGGGAACAGTTCAATCTGCTTGGTGGCGTTGTTGCGCAACGTGGTTGGCCGCCCGAGCGTGTAAAGGTGATACTCGAAGAAGGCTTTTTCCACGAATCCGTTGTCTTTCGATTTCATGGCAAGCTCCATGCGGCCTGCCGCTGCGGGGGCATATTGCGGCTGTGGTTTCGCGCGCTGCACGTCACCCGCCACCAGTTTCAGCTTCGCGTCCTCAAAGGTGGCGCCACTCTGATTGATGATCGTCACCCACGCGCCAACGTCGAGCTTGCAACTGCCGGGCACCTCGTTCAATGTCAGGTTGTAGTCGGTCCACCAGGTAATGCCGCCGGTCTGGAAACTCATGCGCGCCGGGTGGGAGCCGGCGCGATCCGCCGCGATGTCCCAGACCAGCGTCGGCTTGCTGATCAATCCCCCCGGCAGGCTGCTCAGTTTCACGCCCGAATAGCCATTGAGCGTGCGAATCGAACCGTCGGCGGTGCGCAGTATCAGCCCGCCCTGCGTGCCGATCAGCGTGCCGGTGATCGATTCCATGCCCTGTCCGCGGACCTGCTCGACGGTGACTTCGCGGTCGAGGTATTTCTGCAGCAGCTTGTTGGTACTGGTCAGGTCGAATTCGAAACTCTGCTCGACGACGCGGGTGCCGGCCGGATCCAGCAGAGATTCGAAGGCCACCGTGGTCGGGTCAATCAGCGCCGGCACGTCTGAAACACGAATGACGGTACGGCCCGTGCCGAGCATGACGTTACGCTGCTGCTTGACCATCGCGTAACCGGGCACGGCAAAGCCTTCGCCGCCTGATTGAAATGTTGCCGTCGACAGGGTACCGGGCCGGGCGCTGGAGTAGATGGTGACGCTGGTCTGGCTGCCGGCACACGGCGCGAACAGGCCGGCAACTGACAGGACAAAAATCGATACGGGCGAGGGACGTTTCATCATGAATGACTCCTGTTTGGGGAACGTATAATTGCTTTAACGTCCGACATCTCATTTTGGGTTAGATATGAAGTTTACCGGCAGCCGAAACTATATTGCGACCGAAGACCTGATGCTGGCGGTGAATGCCGCCGTCACCCTGCAGCGGCCATTGTTGATCAAGGGGGAGCCGGGTACCGGCAAGACCATGCTCGCCGAGGAAGTGGCCCAGGCCCTCGGCAAGCGACTGCTGCAATGGCATATCAAGTCGACCACCAAGGCGCAGCAGGGACTATACGAATATGACGCGGTGTCGAGACTGCGCGATTCGCAGCTCGGCGAGGAAAAAGTCAAGGACATCAGGAACTACATCTCCAAGGGCACACTCTGGCAGGCATTCGATTCGGACGAGCAGGTCGTCCTGCTGATCGACGAGATCGACAAGGCCGACATCGAGTTTCCCAATGACCTGCTGCGCGAACTCGATCGCATGGAATTTTACTGTTACGAAACCCGTGAAACGATCGTTGCCCGGCACCGGCCGATCATTTTCATCACCAGCAATAATGAAAAGGAGTTGCCGGACGCGTTCCTGCGCCGTTGTTTCTTTCACTATATCCGCTTCCCCGACGCCGACACCATGCAGCGGATTGTCGATGTGCATTTCCCCGAACTGAAGAAGAATTTGCTCAGGCAGGCGCTCGAGGTGTTCTTTGGCATTCGCGATATGCCGGGCCTGAAAAAGAAACCCTCGACCTCGGAATTGCTCGACTGGATCAAATTGCTGGTCGCCGAGGATATCCCGCCGGAGGCGCTCAAGTCTGGCGACAGCGCCAAGCTGATCCCGCCGCTGTATGGTGCGCTGCTGAAAAACGAGCAGGATGTGCATTTATTCGAAAAGCTGGTATTCCTGTCCAAGCGAAATCGCTCGTGAACGAGATCGCGCAGGCAGCGATATATGGTGAAAATCTAAGGATGTGTCATCCCAGCGGAGGCGGGGACCCAGTGGCGTACGCCGGAAAGTCGCTGGATCCCCGCCTTCGCGGGGATGACGGGTTGATTCGCTTTCGAAAAGTATCCCGTCCATGCTGATCGATTTCTTCCTTGCATTAAAACAGGGTGGACTGCCGGTCTCGGTCACCGAATACCTGACGTTGTGCGAGGCGATGGAGCTAGGGGTCATCCACGGCAGCGTGGATGATTTCTACTACCTTTCGCGCACCTGCCTGGTCAAGGACGAAGCGAACTTTGATCGCTTCGATCGCGCCTTCGCGGCCTACTTCAAGGGGGTCGAGGCACTCGACGCGGTGTTGCCCGCCGATATTCCCGAAGAGTGGTTGAAAAAACTTGCGGAAAAATTGTTGAGCGAGGAAGAGAAAGCGCAGGTCGAGGCGCTGGGCGGCTGGGACAAGCTCATGGAGACCTTGAAGAAGCGTCTTGAAGAGCAGAAAGGCCGCCACCAGGGAGGTTCAAAGTGGATCGGCACCGCGGGCACGTCGCCATTTGGCGCGTACGGCTATAACCCCGAGGGAATCCGCATCGGCCAGGAGTCCTCGCGCAATCGCAGTGCCGTCAAAGTCTGGGACCAGCGTGCGTTTCGCGATTACGACGACAACGTCGAACTCGGCATCCGCAACATCCAGCTCGCGCTGCGGCGCCTGCGCAAGTTCGCCCGTGAGGGCGCCGAGGAAGAACTCGATATGGACGGTACCATCCGTGCGACCGCCAACAACGCCGGATACCTGGACCTCAGGCTCGTTCCCGAACGTCACAACAAGGTCAAGGTACTGTTGTTTCTCGACGTCGGCGGCTCAATGGACGACTATGTGCATCGCTGCGAGGAATTGTTTTCCGCCTGCAAGACCGAGTTCAAGCATCTCGAGTACTTCTATTTCCACAACTTCATTTATGAAGGCGTGTGGCGCAACAATCGCCTGAGACACGCGGAAAAGCTCTCGACCTTCGATGTGCTGCACAAGTACGGGCCGGATTACAAGTTGATCATCGTCGGCGATGCCACCATGAGCCCCTATGAAATCCTGCAGCCCGGTGGCAGCGTCGAGCACTGGAACGACGAAACCGGCGTGATCTGGCTGAAACGCATGACCGATTTTTACCGGCACTCGGTGTGGATCAATCCGACGCCCGAGGCGCACTGGCCATGGACGCAATCGATCAAGATCGCGCGCGAACTCATGGAAGACCGCATGTACCCGATGACCGTCGCCGGTCTGGAAAAGGCGATGCGCGAACTTTGCTGACGTTTGCCGGTCGCAACGGCCCGGCGTCGGTATCGATCACGAGAGACGCTCGCGCCGTCGCGAAACGACAGGGCGCGCCGGGCGGTGAGGCCGGAAGCTGTAAATCGATCACATTCGAATTACAATAACAGCACAACAAGATACATTCGGGGGTGTGTGTGCGGATTGCCATGCTGGAAGACGATCTGGATATCGGTGCTGCGATGCAGCAGTGGCTGGAAGCGGGTGGGCACACGGTTCACCATTTCGCATCCGGCAAGGCCATCGTTCGCGAGGCGGCGCGGGAGAGTTTCGACTTGTTCCTGCTGGATTGGCATGTTCCGGACCTGTCGGGCGCGGAAGTGCTGAAATGGCTTCGCGAAAAGCAGCAATCGACCGTGCCGGTGCTGTTTGCCACCAGCCGCGATTCGGAACAGGACATCGTCGCGGCCCTGGCCGCGGGCGCCGACGATTACATGATCAAGCCGGTCCGGCGCATGGAGTTGCTGGCCCGGGTGGAAGCGTTATTGCGTCGCATGCGCCCCCGGCAGCCCGAGGCGGAGACCATTGAATTGCCGCCGTATCACATCGATCTCCTCAATCGGGTCGTCAAGCTCGATGGCGTTTCGATTGAGATGACCGACAAGGAATATGACCTGACGCTATTCCTGTTCCGCAACCTTGGCCGGCTATTGTCGAGGGGCCATATTTCCGAGAGCGTCTGGGGGCGTTCCGCCGATATCCAGTCGAGGACGGTCGATACCCATGTCAGCAGGGTGCGCAAGAAACTCGACTTCGGTCCCGAGCGCGGCCTGCGGCTGACGCCGATCTACAATTTCGGCTATCGCCTCGAAAAAGTCACGCTGTAGCAAGTCAGCGAGGCGAGTATTCTTAAGCGGCTGGCGATTTCATGCCGGTCCTTCGTCCAGGCTACAGGCCACTAGCCTGCATGTTTCATGGGGCGGCCCCTTTTCGTTACCATTTTCACTCTTGGCAACGGTCATCTCCGTGAAATCCAATTTGTACTTCGTATGACGCTG
>JBDTSU010000068.1:0-13226 GCA_039930965.1 Betaproteobacteria bacterium | reverse complement strand
ATCGATACGCCTCGGACGCCCTGGTGCCGACCATGGTGCTGCACCTGTTTCGCCACTTCACGTTCGATCACCACCGCGGCTTCCGCTGGTTCTCATGGGTATCCGGCCTGGCGCTGCTGTGGCTGACCTACGCCTCCGGGGTCAACGGCTATATGTTGCCGTGGGACCGCTTGTCGCAATTAGTTGTTACCGCGACCACCGAGTGGTTTGACGTGCTGCCGGTAATCGGCGGTTCCATGACCCGCAATTTCATTGCCAACACGCATGTCAGCGACCGGCTGTTTTCGCTGCTGTCGTTCATTCACATCGGCCTGCCGCTGACGCTATTGGCGGTGCTGTGGATTCATACCCAGCGTGTCCCGGGGGCGCGCACCAATCCGCCGCGTCCACTGATGTTCGGCATCGTCGCGACCATGGTGGTGCTGGCACTGATCAAGCCCGCCGTCAGCCTGCCGCAAGCCGACATGTCCACGATGCCTGCCGCGCTGGACTTCGACTGGTTCTACCTGCCGGCCTATGCGCTCATCGATGGCTGGAGTCCGGTCAGGACCTGGCTGCTGGTCATCGGCGCCACCCTGCTGTTCGCCGCGCTGCCGTGGTTGCCGCCGCGGTTTGCCGGCCGGCAGCGGGAATGGAATCTCGCCTTGCACCCGGACGACCGCATCATCCCCGTTCGGGCGGGTGAGACCTTGCTCGATGCCGGACTGCGCGTCGGCCTGCCGATGCCCTTCGAATGCCGCAACGGGGGCTGCGGGGAATGCAAATGCACGCTGCTGCATGGCAAGGTCAGCCTTCAGCCGTATCAGGCGTCCGCCTTGAGCGACGCGGAACGCGCCGCCGGCAAGACCCTGCTTTGTTGCGCCGAACCGCTGAGCGACGTGGAACTCGAGTATGCGCCGCGAGCCGGCGCCAAGGCCCTGCCGGTACGGCAATATGCGGCGCGCGTGACCCGGCTTGAGCCGCTTGCTGCCGACGTGATGCGCCTTTGCCTGCAAATCGAAGGCGGCACGCCGCTCAAATTCCACGCTGGCCAGTACATCAACATCATTCTTGCAGACGGCGCCAAGCGCAGCTTTTCGTTTGCCGTCGCGCCCGAGGAGGCCCAGCAGTCGAATGTTGCCGGCGAGATCGAATTGCATGTGCGGCACGTCGAAGGCGGACGATTCACCACCCTGGTTTTCACCACGATGAAGCTCGGCGACCCAGTTCGCTTCGAGGGGCCGATGGGCGCCTTCACCTTGCGCGAAGACAGCGACAAGCCAATCATCTTTGTCGCCGGTTCGACCGGTTTCGCCCCGGTGAAAAGCATGCTGGAACACGCCTTCCGCACCGGCATGCAGCGTCAGATGATTCTCTACTGGGGCGTGCGCAGCCGCCGCGATCTTTATCTCGCCGGCGTGGCAGAACAGTGGGCGCGGGACCATGCCAACTTCACCTTTGTCCCGGTGCTGTCCGAGCCGCGCCCCGAAGATCGCTGGACCGGTCGTACCGGCCTCATTCACGAGGCCATCCTCGCCGACTTTCCCGACCTTTCCACGCACCAGGTGTACGCCTGTGGATCGGTGCAAATGGTTGAGGCCGCCTATCCAGCGTTTGTCCAGCGCGGCATTTCCAGTGACGATTGCTTCTCCGACGCTTTTCACCTCGCCCCACAACGGACGCTCAGCGCGGGCGCGGCGGACATGGTGAAACTGGGTGGTTCGCATGGCTGATTCCATGGCCCTGCCGAGACCGGTACGCTATCTGCTGCAAGCGCTTGCCTATGCGGCATTCGCGGCACTGATCGGCTACTTTTCCAACCGGCCCGCCTATCGACAGCTGGCGGATGACGAGGCGGTGGTGAAGCTCTCCTTCAGCCACTCCGCGCAACTCAGGCAGGCCTGCCGGGAACGCGGCGAGGCGGAACTCGCTAAGCTCGCGCCGAACATGCGCACCAAACTCGATTGCCCGCGCGAGCGTTCGGCGGTCGCGGTCGAACTGGACATGGACGACAAGCCGCTCTACCGGATCAATACCCCGCCATCCGGCCTGCACAAAGACGGCGCCGCAACGGTCTATCGCCGGCTCGCCATACCCGCCGGCCGCCACCAGTTCCGCGCGCGCCTCGCCGATGGGCCTGATGGAAAATTCACCTTTCGCCATGAAGCCGGCATCGATCTCGCCCCCGGCCAGGTACTCATCGTCGACTTCCTGACCGGCAGTGGCGGCTTCGTGTTTATCCACGGCAAGTGATCCGCGATGGCTGTCCTGCCGACCTCTTCACTCACCATGCGCGCATCCCCGCTCTTGGGTGCGCTTCGCATCGCCGACGAAAGGGTGACCAGCGCGTTTGATCACGCCTTTGCCCCGGCGGACAATCCGTGGCGCCATCTCGGCGCGCTGGCGTTCTTCTGCCTGGTCGTCGCGGTGTCGAGCGGCGTCATCGGCTATGCCCTCTATGACACCAGCGTAAGCGGCGCCTACCAATCGGGTTTGCGATTGCAGAATGATCCCCTGCGGCTGGGCCGACTGCTGCGCGGCCTGCATCGTTATGCGGCCGACGCGTTCATGCTGTTGAGCGTATTGCACCTGCTGCGTGAAGCGCTGCGCGGACACTTTCGCGGCGTGCGCTGGTTCTCCTGGCTGACCGGCATCCCGATGCTGTGGATGTTGTGGATCGCCGGCATCACCGGCCTGTGGCTGCTATGGGATGAACGCGCGCTGTTCAGCGTGACCGCCACGGCGGAATGGCTGCAGGCATTGCCGCTGGCATCCGATCTGCTGGCACGCAATTTCCTCACGCCCGATGCCCTCAACGACCGCTTCTTCTCATTGATCATGTTCGTCCACATCGGCCTCCCGCTGCTGCTGCTCGGCGCGGTGTGGGTACATGTGCAGCGCGTCTCACTGCCTCGCATGTGGCCGCCCCGCGCGCTGATCGCGGGCAGCCTCATCACGCTGTCGCTGCTGGCCCTGTCGTTTCCCGCCGAGAGTCTGGGGCCGGCCGATACCGGCCATGTGGCGGCACAACTTTCGCTGGACTGGTACTACCTGTTCCCGCATCCGCTTGCCGATACGCTGTCCGCGACGGCAACCTGGGCGCTGGTTGCGGCAATGACTTTGTTCCTCGCCGTGCTGCCCTGGATGCGCTCTCCATCCTCCCCGGCGCGCGCCGCCACCAGGGTCGCGCAGGTCGACCTCGCCAACTGCAACGGCTGCTCACGCTGCGCCGCGGACTGCCCGTTCGGGGCGGTGGTGATGATTCCGCGCACCGACCAGCGCCGGCACCCGCGCCAGGCCTCGGTCATCGCCGACCTGTGCGCCACCTGCGGGATCTGTGTCGGCGCCTGCCCGTCTTCGACGCCGTTTCGACGCATCGAGGACCTGGTCTCCGGCATCGAGATGCCCGACGCGCCGACCGCCGCGCTGCGCCGCGAGCTCCAGCAAAAGTTGACGGCCCTGCCTGGGCCCGAAAAAATCCTGGTGTTCACCTGCCGGCAGGCGGCCGAGTTCAGCGTCTTGAACGATGCATCGACGGCCGTGATGCCGCTCGAGTGCGCGGGCATGTTGCCGCCCTCGTTCATAGAGTATGCCACCCGGATGGGCGCGACCGGCACGGTAATCGCGGGCTGCCGCGAGGCGGACTGCGAATATCGCTTCGGCGATCGCTGGGTGCGGGAGCGCCTTCTTGGCGCACGGGAACCGCATTTGCGCTCGACGGCACCTCGCGACCGCCTTGCAGTGGTCTGGTCGGGTCGCGCCATCGAACAGGTGCAAACAGCCATCAATTCACTGCGGTGCGGTACCGGGCGCGTTCCGAGCAAGTCCGACAGCGACCGCAACCACTCATTGGAGGCCAATCATGATTGAGCTGACTTCACCGGATGGACCATTCGGCCGTCGCGCGCTGCCGCACCCGGCTGCCGCATTCGCGGGAAACGGGTTCGACTTCGACCTGGCCGTGCCGCAAGATGCGCGCCGCTCCCTTGCCCTGGCATGGTTTGGGCTTGGCATGGCGGCGCTGCTGGCATCGGGCCTGTTTTCGATCCTGCTGGTATTGTCGCGTACCCCGCAACTGCAGACGATATTTCCGGTAGCGGATTTTTTTCGCGTGGCGCTGGTGGTTCACGTCGATCTCTCCGTGCTGGTGTGGTTTCTCGCTTTCGGCGGCGCGCTATGGGCCATGAACGGGACACCCCGCCTGGTGTGGCTGGCCTGGTGCGCGTTCGCGCTGGCGTGCCTCGGCACGCTGGCCATGTGTGCCTCGCCGTTCGTCGAACGCGCCGTGCCCATCATGGCCAACTACGTGCCGGTGCTCGACGGTCCGGTCTTCCTGACCGGCCTGATCCTGTTTGGCGCCGGTATTACCCTGCTGTGCCTGCGCTCGATGCTGGCGGCCACGCCGGTCGGTATCCGTATCAGCGGCGCCGGCGCGCTGCGTTTCGGGCTGAATGCCGCCCTGGTGGCGTGCGCGGTGGCGGCCATCGCCTTTGCCTGGTCGTGGTCCGCCGTGCCGCGCGGGCTCGATACCCGGATCTACTACGAGCTGGTTTTCTGGGGCGGTGGTCATGTCCTGCAGTTCGCTTACACCCTGTTGATGCTGGTCGGCTGGGTCTGGCTCGCGTCGTCGCTGCGGGCAAAGGCGCATTTTCCACTCTCGCCGCGCGTGCTCACCTTGCTGTTCGCCGTCGCCTTGCTAGCGGTTTTCCTGACGCCGATCACCTACCTCGCCTTCGATGTCACCTCGGTCGAGCACCACCGGATGCAAACCCTGCTGATGCGCTTCGGCGGGGGACTGGTCATTCCGCCGATCGGACTGGCCGTCGTCTGGTCGCTCTGGTCGGCGCGGGACCTGCCGGCGGACAAGCGGCCCATCCGTTCAAGCCTGCTCGCATCACTGGTACTGTTCTTCGCGGGCGGGGCGATCGGCTTCATGATCAGCGGCAGTAACGTGCGCATCCCGGCGCACTATCACGGATGCATCGTCGGCATCACGCTGGCGATGATGGGAGTTATCTACCTGATCTTGCCACGCCTCGGTTTTGCATCACCGTCATCAAGATCGGCGCGCTGGCAGCCTGCCATCTACGGTGCCGGCCAACTGATGCATATCACCGGCCTGGTCTGGTCAGGTGGTTATGGCGTCCAGCGAAAGGTCGCCGGCAGCGAGCAAGTGCTGCGAACGGCACAGGAAACCATGGGAATGGGCCTGATGGGCCTGGGCGGCCTGATTGCAATCGTCGGCGGCATCATGTTTCTGGTTATTGTGTTGCGCGCGTTGCGCGCCGGGCGCCGGGCATAATCGATGGCGGCACGGCCCCTCGCCTCCGCGCCTGCCCTGCCCCGGCGCCCAGCGGATGACTGGCTGAGGCTCATCGGCGCCGGCGGTTCAATGCTGGCACTGGTCATCCTCGGCGCTAGCATGCTGCTGAGGCTGGCCACGCTGCTGGGATCGGACGGCCAGCCAATTTCCACGTTGCCGGCCGCGATGGAGACCGCGTTGCGGCTGTCACACCGCATTGCCGCCGCCGGCGTCGGCGTGCTGGCGGCATGCGCGATTTTGCTTTGCTGGTCGCGCCGGCTATTTTCATCCGCGTTCGGCCCGCCGGTTGTCTCATTGGTCACTGCCACCGTAATCCTGGCGCTGATCGGGCCATTGACCCCCGGTTATCGCTTTGCCACCATTACTATCGGCAATGTCGTCGGCGGCATGGCGCTGCTGATGGCTTTCTGGTGGTTGCGGGAGTTGGCCACGGACGTGTCAGCCGGCCGCCCGCGCACTGATCGCCTGATTCGGGCGACTGTTTTCATCTTTCTCGCGCACGTCGCCACCGGCGCGGCGGCAAGCGCGCAGGAGATGCACGGCATGCGCGGGCTGGCGTTTGCGCATCTCGGCACCGCGCTCCTGGTGGTGATGTTTGTCGGCGCCTGCGCGTGGCACACGCGCGGGGAAATCGCGCTGGCGGGTTGTTCCGGCGCGATCAGTGTCTTGCTGGTCGCACAGGCGGCAACGGGTCTGGGGCTGATGTTTCTGGTCGCACGGCCACTCTGGTTGTCATTTGTGCACGGCATGCTTTCACCCCTGCTGGCACTGGCGCTGGTTTCGCTGGCCATTCGCTCGGCAAGAATTGAACGGCAGCCGCTGACGTGAAAGGCAATGATGCATAATGCTCCCGAAAATAGCGCGGCAAGACAACACGTGTTTAACTCTTCACCGCCGCCGCGCCCCGGAGCATCCTTGACCACCAATCCCGACATACCCATTCACGATTTTCTGGCCAACATCCCGTTACTGCGCGATGCGTCGCCGGACGAGGTTGAACGAATGGCCGCCGGGACACGTCGGGTGTATGCCCAAAAAGGCGAAGCGCTGTTCCGGCGCGGCGAAGCGTGCGAAGGTTTCTGGATCGTGCTGTATGGTCAGGTGAAGCTTGCGGTCACCTCGCCCCAGGGCATGGAAAAAGTCATCGAGATCGTCGGCCCAGGCCTGACCTTTGGCGAGGCCATCATGTTCATGGACACGCCTTACATCGTCAGCGCGCAGTCGCTGGCCGATTCACTGCTGCTGCATGTGTCGAAGCGGACCGTGTTCTCGGAACTTGAACGCAATCCGGCCTTTGCCCGGAAAATGCTTGCCGGACTAAGCCGCCGGCTGCATGGCCTGATTCGCGACGTCGAATCATATTCCATGCGTTCCGGGACCGAACGGGTGATTGGTTTCCTGATGCGGGTCGATGGCCATGATAACGGCGAGGAGAGCAACGAGGCCACGGTCGCCCTGCCGGCAAGCAAGGTGACGATCGCCTCGCGGCTGAACCTTACGCCGGAGCATTTTTCGCGAATCCTGCACGATCTTTCGGAAGCCGGGCTGATCGAGGTTCAGGGCAAATCGATCCGCGTGCCCGACATGCAACGCCTGCGAGACTACCAAGGTTAGTCGACGATTCTCCGCAATTGTGCGACGGCAAACTCCCGCACCCGGCACCGGCAGTCTTCCCCATACAAGGCCAGGTCCCCCGCCCCGCCCGTGAGCGCCACGACCAGGTAGCGCGCCGCAGCGCTGACGGCGACCTTCGATATGCGCCTGCCGGCCATGGGCTGCAGCAAGGCACGTACCTGCCGCGTGACAAGATCCACGATGAAAAGCTGGTCCGTCATGTCATTGCCGCATGCCGCCATGACGCTGGAACGGGGCGCCGGCGACGACATCACGCGACAGCGCTCGCCGGGGAGATCGACAAATCCGTGCTCCTTCATGTCGGCAAGATCGATGACGTGAATTCCCGGCCACCCACGGCCGGCCGCCAGCCAATAAGACGCGCGTTCCGTGGCGACGCCTGTCGTGTCGGCGAGTACCATTCCGGCCGGCATCGTCGATTCACCTACTTGCTGGCGTACGTCGAGGTTGAAGCGCCGTGCCACCGCCGAACCGGCGCTACTCACGACCAACTGAGACAGATGTGCCCCGTGCGACTCGATGAGGAAGTGTTGCATGGGCGCATCGCTAACCATGCGCCGGATGGGCAGGTTGCGCGGTTCGCTGATTCCTTCGCCCAGCCGGTAGTCATGTACCAAGCCTTCAAACACCGGTTCGGCATCCGCCGCGAGAAACAACTCCCAGAATTCATTTGACTGCTCGAAAGTGACCAGCACGCTGCGGCGATGCGCCACCTCGGTTAGTCGCGCGATCGCCATTGCCTGCCCGCGCCGATCCCGCAGCGCCACGATTCTTGCCGGCGCAAGCGATTCGCCATGCAAAACCACCATCGACGACGCGGCGCCGTCACTGTCAATGACAACAACCAGGTAGCGCCCGTCAGAGGTCGCCAGAAGTTGGCGGATGGCGCGCCCCGCATCGTAGCGGCGACCGTCCGTCACCAGACCGGGCAGCGACATGGCCTCGATTCGTCCACTGCGGCCGCCGACATACAACGAGCGCCGGTCGGCCGATCGCGCGACGGCATGTTCGTCGCATTCGCCGCCATCGAACCGCGCCATTGTTTGGCCGTGCGGCAGCCCAATCGTGCTCAGGTTGCACGCCGCCGAGAGCGTGACCACGAAGTCTGCCGCATCCGCGCGGGCCGCCGGGATGCCCGTGGCCCCCGGCGTTCCACCGGCAGGCGAGGCCACCAGCAGGGCGAACACCGCGCCGCAAAAAAACCGGGAAGCAAGCGGAGGGAGAACCGATTGCTTCCCGAACACTCACTTCACCACTGATCAGAGACTCAGGATCCAGCCCATCAGTTTCTTCAGATCGTCGTCGCTGATTTTTTCCTTCGGATTCGGCGGCATGGGAATCGGACCCCAGGTTCCCGCTCCGCCGGTACGTACTTTCTGCATGAGTAAATCGGCGGCTTTTGCATTGCCCTTGTACTTGGCCGAAACTTCCTTGTATGCTGGCCCGAGCACCTTCTTGTCAGGTTGGTGACAGGCATTGCAGGCCGCCTTGGTCATGATGTCGTTGGCTGCCTTTGCGTCGAGTGCGGCGCCGGCATTGGCACTCATGCCCAGGGCCAGCGCGAGCGCGGTTGTAAAACTCACATTCTTCATTTGTGGTTCCTGCTTCCTAGTAGACGTCGTGTTGGGTGTTGTAAACGTTGAAGTGACCCGTCGGCGTGATCAGGCGCGGATCCTTGATGACAGCCTTCAGTTTGAGGGTCTTGTCATCGACCACGACGATCGCCGATTGCTGATTCTTGGCACTCCAGACGCTGAACCAGACTTCATCGCCGGCCTTGTTGTACTCAGGCTGCACCACGCGCTTCGCCCCGTCGGTCACGCCCGCCCATTCTGCAATCGGCAGCACCTTGAATCCCTTGTCGAGATTGTTGATGTCGTACACGGCGATGGACTGGCTGATCTTCGGGTCGGGATTGAGCGGTGTATCGACCCACAGGTTCCTGGATTTCGGATGGGTCTTCAGGAACAGCGAGCCGCCACCCTGGCCCTTGAGCTGCGCAACCATTTTCCAGGCATATTGCTTGTGCTTGACCGGATCGGTTGCTACCAATGCGATGGTTTCATCACCCAGGTGTCCGGTCGCCCAAACCGGACCGAACTTCGGGTGGATGAAGTTGGCACCACGGCCCGGGTGCGGAATCTTGCCCACGTCCACCAGCGCGACCTTCTTGTCGGTCTTGGCATCGACGACTGCGATTTTGTTCGATTGGTTGGCGGCGACCAGGAAATAGCGCTTGGTCGAGTCCCAACCACCGTCGTGCAGGAAGCGCGCGGCGGGAATCTCGGTGGTCTTGAGATTGTTGAGATCCGAATAATCGACTGCCATGATTTTGCCGGTCTCCTTCACGCTGACCAGGAACTCAGGTTTGAAGTGAGAAGCGACGATCGATGCGACCCGCGGCTCGGGGTGGAATTCCTGCGTGTCCACCGTCATGCCGCGCGTGGCGACGATCTTGAGCGGTTCCAGCGTATCGCCGTTCATGATCACGTATTGCGGCGGCCAGTAAGCACCGGCAATTGCATACTTGTCCTCATAGCCTTTGAATTTGGAGGTATCGACACTGCGGGCTTCCAAGCCAACACGAATCTCGGCGACGTTGTCAGGTTTCTCCATCCACAGGTCGATCAAGTTGATCTTGGCATCGCGACCGATCACGAACAGGTAGCGTCCCGAGGCGGACAGGCGCGAGATGTGCACCGCGTAGCCGGTCTTGATGATGCTGATGATCTGCTTGCTATCGCCATCGATCAGGGCCACTTCGCCAGTGTCGCGCAAGGTGGTCGAGAAGATGTTCTCGATGTTGTACTGGTTCATCTTTTTGGTCGGGCGCTTGTCCGGCGCGACAATGACCTTCCACGTGGCCTTCATTTCCGGCATGCCATATTCCGGCGGCGTTGGCGGCTCCTGCTGAATGTAGCGGGCCATCAGGTCGACTTCGGCGTCGTTCAGTTCGCCTGACGTTCCCCAGTTGGGCATGCCGGCCGGCGAGCCGTACTTGATGAACACTTTCAGGTATTCGGTGCCTGACGCCAGCGTTTTGTCGGTGGTCAGCGGCTTGCCCGTGGCGCCTTTGCGCAACACGCCATGGCAGCCGGCGCAACGTTCGAAGTAGACCTTGCGGCCCTTGTCGAACTCGGCCTTGGTCATCGCCGGCGCCTTCGGATTGATGTTTTGGTACATGTCGGTATCGGCAAGCGGGGAGCCGCCGGCCTGGTACTTCACCTCGGCGGGTGTCACGTGCTTCTGTGACGGGTCGGCCGCGGGCGCGGGTGCGGGTGCCTGCGCAAAGGCACTACACGCCATAAATATCATGGCGATGGCCAATGGCGCGGATCTGCTTCTGATGGGGGCGCGATACATGCTGAGCTCCTGGATTCGATTGTAAAAGGTGACTCCGGCTGTCGCTTCCCGAACTCTTCCTTGCATCCGATCGGGATGGTGGCAGCGTGCAAGCGAAGCATCGTCCATTGCGCTGCAGCAATCCTTAAGGCAGATTAAGGATTGCTCGAAAGGCGTCGATAGACTGGCTTCATTGCTGCAAACGCAGCATTCCTCTGGAGTCCTTCTTGACATGCCGCAAATCCCGATCGCCTGTTGAACCCTTGCCTCGCCGCCGCATCGGCCTGGCGATAACCGCCGCCCTCCTGACGACTTCCGCGACATCGTTCGCTCAGGCGCTCCATGACCGGCGCGATTCGCAGAACATCGAGCCGGTCGTGGTCACCGCCACCCGCGATGGCATCGCGGTCACCGAGGCGCCCGCCAGCGTAACGATCATCGATGAAGAGCAGATCGAGCAGCGGCGCGCCTCAAGAATCGGCGATGTACTCGGCGAAGTTCCCGGCCTTTACGTACGCAGCAACACCCGCAGTGCGCAATTCCCGTCCTCGGGCCAGGCAAGCATTTCAATACGTGGCGTGCCGCGCACGACCCGGGCGCTGGTCATGGTCGACGGGCAGCCGATCAACAATGCGCTGTCCGGCGGTATCAATCTCTCTTCAATCATGCTCGACAATGTGCGTCGCATCGAAATTGTCCGTGGTCCCTACTCGGCCCTCTACGGCGGCAACGCCATGGGCGGCGTGATCAACATCCTGACGAAAACGCCCGTGCAGCGCGAAATGCTGGGAAAGATCGAGGCGGGATTCGGCGATGTTTCCTCCTCGGCCGGTTCGCTGGTTTTCCGTGATCGCCTCGACAACGGTTTCAGCTGGTCGCTGGCACTCGGCTATCGCCACAGCGACGGCTGGCATGACAGCGACTACGTCGTGAAGGCGCTCGGCACCGGCGCCAGCGCGCTGCCGGTGACTGGCGCGCGCCTGACGAGCACCACGAGCAATCAGCCCGCGGCCTGGGTCGGTGTAAAAGGTGATCGTCCCTGGGATCAGCGCAATGCCGAACTGAAGATTGCCCACGATGCCGGAACCGCCGGGATCTTTACGGTGGGCCTCGCGTTTGCTGGCTACCGCGTCGGCTACCAGCCGCCCGAATCGTTTTTGAGCAACGGCGCCGGTCAACCTGTGTGGGCGGGCAATGTCCAGACCGGCTTGTCGGGTGGCGGGCGCATCGCCCTGGCCGAAAGCGATTTCTATACGCTCACCCCTTCGCAGGAACACGACTGGCGCGGCTTCGTTCATTGGGAACGGCAGCTTGCCGGCGGGACGCGGATCGTCGCCAATGCCGGTCACATGAATCATGGTTTTCGATTCGCCCAGCCCGGCGCCGGCGCACTCTATGACTCGGGTCCGGGAGAATGGGCGGACCAGCCCAATTGGCGCACCGATGCGGATGTGCATTTGCGCTGGATGGCGAGCGACTCGCTTTGGCTGACTACCGGCGTGGCCCTCAACAAGCAACAACTCGATCGAGGCGCCTTCACGGCATCCAGCTGGCGTGACTTCGATACCCGCACCACGCAGACCTCGCGCGGCGTGGGCGCCAGCGACACGGCAGCATGGTTCGCCCAGGCAGAGTATGTACCGGTCGATGCGCTGACCCTGCATGCCGGTGTGCGCTTCGACCGGTTCAGCACCTCGGGTGAAGTGAGCCAGACCGTGGCGCCGCCATTTGTCACCGGCTATGCGCGCCGCAGCGAACAGCAATTCAGCCCAAAGCTGGCGGTGGTCTATGTCGCCAGCAAGTCGCTGACGCTGCGCGCGAGCTATGGCGCGGGCTTTCGTCCACCCACCCTGCTGGATCTCTACTCGCGCACGGTCTCGCCGACCACTGTCGCCGGAGTGTTCAGCGTCAATGAACCCGCACCGGACTTGAAGGCGGAACGCATTCGCGCCTACGAAATTGGACTGGAGGCGCAACTGCCGGGCCAGGCGACGTTGAGTGCGGCGGCGTTCACGCAAACGCTTTCCGACCTCATTTACCGCAGCCGGAAATCCGCCAACCTGACGCAATCCACCAATGCCGGCCGCGCGCGCGTGGAAGGCGTTGAGTTGACCATCCGCCAACCCCTGTTCGACAGGGCACTTACGGTATTCGCCAACGCGACACAACTTACCCGCTATGAAATGACCGTGAATTCGGCCATTCCGGCAAGTGTGGGCAAGAAATTGACCGATGTCCCGGGTGTCATGTTAAACGCCGGCGTGGAATTTACGCGCCCTGCATGGTCAGGTTCGCTGGTCGCCGCCCACGTGGGACCGATCTTCGGATCGGGCGACGATCTCAACATCAATACCGCGCAGGGCGTATATGGTTCGTACGACCGGCACACGGTGGTCAATGCCAAGCTCGCCTACAAGTGGACCCGGCACGTGAGCACCGCGCTATCAGTGGACAATCTGCTGAACCGGCAGTACTTCGATTTCTACAAGCAACCGGGAATGACGGCTCTCCTCGACCTGGCCGTGAAGTTCTGAAACGCCGTAACAAAATACAAAACTCCAGCACTGGCGCGGCTTTCCGGCATTTTTTGCCTGAAGATGCGCGCCAGTGCTTGAGTTTGCCTCTGGTTTACACTAGTGTCCCAACGTTTGGCAACAGTGATGAAATATGATCAGTGCGAAGACTAGTTTGCCCGTGAGCAAAGTGATTTTTGGCAATTGAGAGCGTGCCCAAGTTGAAAACAAAATTCAAATCGAGAACAGTGCGAAATCGCAAATTCGACAATCAAATCATCAACCTATTGCATTCTGATAGAACAACGTTGGGACAGTAGTGTCTGGTTTACCTAAACGGATGGTTGAGGATGATCGTTTCGTCGCGATCCGGGCCCGTCGAGACCAGCGCGATGGTCGCGCCCACCAGTTCTTCTATCCGCCTGAGATAAACC
>JBDTSU010000067.1:0-13229 GCA_039930965.1 Betaproteobacteria bacterium | reverse complement strand
GAAAGGATTGGGATTGACCGGGTGGGATGGTTTGTTCATTGACACGCCATAGAAACCCAGGTGGACGTAATGGCCTCTTGTTGCGGCGGACCTTTGGGGGTGGTCAGCTTTCAATTCGGCTTGGACGTGTGCCATTGCCCCGCATGATTCAGCGCATTTTTTTCCAAGAAGTCAGTCATTGAAGGCAGCGTGATTCAACCGAGCACTCAGGCAATGTCGGAATTTCTTACATATGTCCAGAACGCTAACTCACTGTATTTGTGACGTAAACGAAATTTCCATTGGAGGAGTACCGCCTGAGAATGTGAACGGTGTCACAAGATGCGCATCCGGATCTTCGCTACTGCCTTTATTACTTACACATTTGGCGCAACACGCCGAGATTAATCCAGGTGCATCAGTAAGTAATTGATTATAATAACAGTTAATGTATGGCATGAATGGTGCTTATGAGTAGGCAGCGGTAACTACATAAAACAATGGAGCAAGAAGAAATCATGAAAAAAACCTATAAGCACTCTGGACTAGCAATTGCATTAGCGGTGGCAGCGCTGTTTGGTACGCAAAGTGCCTTGGCGACACCGTTGGATCTCACCACGGGCGACAAGATCACTCTTGGGTATGGTGCAGGCGCCAATGGCGATGCATGGGGCGGTGGCGAATTCCTGGCGAGTGGTGTTGCCGGCCAAGTCGCAAATGGCCCCGGTGATGCATTCTTTACCTTCTGCCTTGAGTACAGTGAACATTTTTCACCTGGCAGTCAGTACTTTGTGCGGATCAATTCCGGATCGGTCAATGGCGGATTGAGCACCAACGGCACCTACGCAGGCGACCCCAACGGCACCCCTGGCACCCCTGGCTTCGATCCGATCAGCCGGGCAACAGCTTGGCTTTATACCGAGTTCATGACCAATGCGAGCGGACTGGGATATGACATGTCTGCGGGTAAAACCCAGGCCAACGCGGTCAATCAAACCCGTAACGATGCGTTTCAGCTTGCAATCTGGAAGCTGGAAGGTGAGCTATCCGGCAGCGTTCAGACTGCGTACAACTCCAATAGTCAGGCGCAAAACTGGGTTGCTGCAGCGATCTCCGGAAGCAGTTCCTGGACCGACACGCACGATGTGAAGGTCATGAACCTTTACTCTGGGTACAACGCACAGACCGGTGCGTTCACTGGCGCCAGTCAGGACCAGCTCTATATGGGCCCGGTGTCTGTTCCGGAACCCGCCTCGCTCAGCCTGCTCGGCCTGGGCCTTCTTGGGCTCGGATTTGCAAAGCGGAAAAAACAGTAAGTCAACTGCCGCTTGTAATCACACAGACCCCGCTCCGGCGGGGTTTGTGCTTTCTGGCATTCCATTTGGCCATTGCAGGTTCGGCGTCATTGCTGCGGCCTTCACCAGCCGTTCGAGAGGCAGCCGACGGTGAAGCGACGTGGTGGAGTTGTGTTTGAAGTGTGAATCAGTCAGGCCCAGGCGGCTCGAAATGAGCTTGCAAGGGAACCGTCCGCCGCACGAGAACTTGTACAATTGTCCGGACCATGTCGCCAGGGCTTCTCTTCTTCGTCGTCGTCGCCTATTTTCTGCTGCTGCTCGGCGTGGCGTGGATGACGTCGCGGCATTCGGACAACGACAGTTTCTTCATCGGCAACCGCAACAGCAACTGGATGCTCGTCGCGTTCGGCATGGTGGGCACTTCGCTGAGCGGCGTGACGTTTATCAGTGTGCCGGGAGCCGTGGGCATGACGGCGTTCACCTACTTCCAGATCGTCGCCGGGCAGTTGCTCGGCTACTTCGTGATCGCCTTTGTGTTGTTGCCGCTTTATTACCGGCTGAATGTGACGTCGATCTATCACTACCTCGACGCGCGCCTTGGCCGCCGCGCCTACCGGACCGGTGCAGCGTTCTTCATCCTGTCCCGCACGCTGGGTGCGACGGCGCGGCTATACCTGGTCGTGAAGATCCTGCAGGACGCCATTCTCGACGGCATGCATGTGCCCTTCTGGCTCACGACACTCGTCATCATCGTCATGATCCTGCTATACACCTTCGAAGGAGGCGTCAAGACCATTGTCTGGACTGATACATTGCAGACGACGTGCATGCTGCTCGGGCTGGCAATCTGCGTCGTCTACCTGCTCAATGGCCTTGATCTCACCTTCACCGAAAGCGTGGCGCAGCTGGACCGTCGCGGCCTGTCAACCATTGTCGTCACCGATGTCAACAGCAAGCAGTTCTGGCTGAAGCAGGTGCTTGCCGGCATGTTCATCGCCATTGCCATGACCGGCATGGATCAGGAAATGATGCAGAAAAACATCTCGGTGAGGACGCTGGGAGACTCGCAAAAGAACATCATCACGCTGAGCATCATCATGCTTGGGGTCGTGCTGCTGTTCCTGTACCTGGGAGGCTTGCTGTACCTGTATGCGCCGACTGTCGGCGTCCAGGCGACGGGAGACGGCATATTCCCGACGATTGTGCTGGGGCATCTTCCGGCAACAGTGCAGGTGATATTCATCATCGCGTTGATATCGGCCCTGTTTCCCAGTGCCGACGGCGCCATCACGGCGCTCACGTCGAGTTTCTGCATCGACATGCTCGGCATGCAGCGCCGGACCGACATGGACGAAGGCCGCAAGAAGCAACTGCGGCAACGCGTTCACCTCGCCTTCGCGGGATTGTTCCTGCTGCTCATCATGGTATTCAAGTGGGCCGACAACCCGAGCATGATCGGACTCATCCTGAAACTCGCCAGTTACACCTATGGTCCGCTGCTGGGACTGTTTGCGTTCGGCATCCTGACCCGGCGGGCGGTCAATGACCGTGTCGTTCCCGTGGTCGCGCTGGCGGCTCCCTTGATTTGCCTCGCCATCGACAGTTGGCAAGCGGTCTTCTTCAACGCCTATCAGGTTGGACTGGAACTGCTGATCATCAATGGCGCGATTACCTTTGCCGGCCTGTGGCTGATTTCAAGGCCCGGCGCATGGCAACTCAAAGCGGCTTGATATTTGGCGAGACGACTTTCGGACGCGCCATTAACCCTTTTGCAATGGTCGACGCGTTTAACGCCGGGAGGAGGTCGCGGACCGCCTTATTCGTCGTCAAACCTGCGAGGGGGTCGCCATGGAATACGTCATTCAATCGAGAGATCCGGCAAGGAAGATCACCGGCTTGGCAATGGTGCTGGTCCTGCATACCGTCATCGTGCTGTGTCTCATCCACGGCTTGGCCAGAAGACAGGTGAACTTCTCACCACCGGCCCCAATCGACTGGGTCTCGATTGTCGACCGGCCGGCGCCTGCGCACAAGCCGCCGACGCCAATGCCGGTCGTGCCGCACCGTGCGCAGGTATCCGTTCCGCCGGATGTTGAGATTGAATTCACGCGGACCCCCGGCGACTCCATCTCGCCGCCGCCCGGCGACGCGATGCCGGCAAGCGTGGCGATGCCGGCCATGCTCGGGCCGAAAGCCGAAGTGGACAGTGTGCCGTCTACACGACTCGGCGCAGCCTGCCCCAACGCGCAAGCCATTCGCACGACCATTCGCTATCCCGCCCAGGCAAGGCGCGAAGGCATGCAAGGGGACGTCCTGGCCAGTTTCATCGTCGGCGCGAACGGCGAAATTCGCGATATCAGCATCGTGCGGTCCGCCAATCGGCTCTTCAATGCCGCCGTCATCGGCGCAGTGAGACAATTCAGTTGTATCGCGCAGGGGCGGGATGTGACGGTCGAGGTGCCATTCTCATTTCGGCTCGAGTAGGCAAGCCTGCCATCAAACAAATATGGCAAAACAGGCACACGGGATTAAACTGGCCATCGTCGCGACCGTTGCCGAGGTGTTCCATTGAAGGGACGACCCATAGCCCTGCCCGAAAGAATATGCGTTGTCGGCATCATGTTGGCGTTGTCCGGCTGCGCGTCGCCGGTGAAGACGGTGCAAGGCGGCACGATCGGCAGAATCGTCACAGTCAGCGAGTGGGGCGGAACGGCGGCGGATGAATCGAAGGCGCGTACCCACACCGTCTCGCGTATCACGCTCCATCATCAGGGCGAGGCGTTCGTGCGCGGCAGGGATCCCGCCGAATATCTGCGCAGCCTGCAGGCGTGGTCACGCGCCGCGCGCAAATGGCTCGACATTCCGTACCATTATGTGGTCGATCTGGACGGCACCGTCTATGCCGGACGCGATATCCGCTTCGCGGGTGATACCAACACCGAGTACGACCCGGCCGGCCACGCGTCGATCGAGGTGGTCGGCAATTACGAAGACGCCGAGCCAACCCAGGCGCAGCTTGATGCACTGGTGGAATTGATGACCATGCTTGCCACAAAATATCGAATCGCGCCGGAATCGATACGCGGCCACAAGGACGTTTCGGAACAAACGCTATGCCCGGGAAAGAATCTCTATCGGTATCTGGAAAATGGCTATTTTCGCGAACAGGTCGGCAGGAACCTGCCGTCGCAGTACGCCGCCGAATGATGAACTATCCGTTCATGGTTGGAGAATCGCATGGTTCATCGCTGCCGGTTTGACGAAAAATATGGTCTCCCGGTGGAGGCACGCGAGGCGTATGCACGGGATGGCGTCGTCGTGCTGGAGGATTTTGTGCCTGCGGCGCACTGCGATGCGCTGAGGGCCCGGGCGCTGGAACTGGTGGCACGGTTTGCGCCGGCGGCATCGCGCACTGTGTTTTCCACGCGCGACAATCGCCATGCCCGAGACAAGTATTTTGAGGAATCCGCGAATGGCATCGGCGTGTTCTTTGAAGAGGGCGCACTCGATGTGCAAGGCCGCCTGCTTGTGCCGCTCAACAAGGCCGTTAACAAGATCGGCCACGCCATGCACGACCTGGATCCTGTCTTCGATGCTTTTTCGCGCGGCCCGCGACTGCAGGCGATCGCGGATGGCATCGGACTTGGCGCGCCCCGGCTGGTTCAGTCCATGTACATATTCAAGCAGCCGGGTATTGGTGGCGAGGTGCTCTGCCATCAGGACTCCACGTTTTTATATACGGAGCCGCAGTCCGTCGTCGGTTTCTGGTTCGCGATCGAGGATGCACATCAGGGAAACGGTTGTCTGGGAGGGTTGCCGGGTGAACATCGCAAGGGCCTGCGTGAAATATACCGGAAGCATGCGGACGGACAACTGAAAATGGAGGTGATTCAACCCGCGCTTGCGTGGGACATGTCGCGCCTCGAATGGCTGGAGGTGGGCAAAGGGGCGTTGATCGTATTCAATGGCGAGTTTCCGCACCTCTCCCTGCCCAATCGCTCTGCGCAGTCACGTCATGCCTATACGCTGCATGCGGTCAGCGGGTTGGCGCACTACCCGGCAGGAAACTGGATCCAGCGGTGGTCGCCAACGGATGTGCCGTTTTCGGGTTTTGTCGGGCCCGCCGTCGGCCGGCATTGATTGCGCGGCGGCGTTCCGCGCAACGCGTTTGCGGCGCCACCATCATCAATCTTGTTCGAGACCAGGTGTTGATGCAGGAATCGCACGGACCATCCATTTGCCGGTGAGGGCGGTACAAAAAAAAGGGCACCAAATGGTGCCCTTTCTGATTTCTGGCATCGAGGAGCAGGTCTGGCCTGCGTCGGTTTGATCTCGACTTTCCTCTCGGGTGACATTTGTCCCAAGCCAGAGGTCCTAGGAGTGCGCCTAGTGTTTGTAAATGTCAGGGTGCTGCAGTGATCCTTCTCTCTTTTGTTGCGTGTTCTGCAACGCCCTCATAATCTTCCGGCGGCGAATTGAATGCTGTGAGTTGCTGCACAAAATGACCCTGTGTAACACTTGTTGACAAACCAGACGACTGCGCGCCCGCGGCCGGTAAAACCCTAATATCGGCGCTGTGTTTAGAGCATTTGTGGCCGGAGAACCGCGCCACCGCTGGATTTCGCATTGTTTGTCCTGCCGGGAGCCGTTGATGAAAATTTTCGTGAACCAGACCTCGCCCTACGCGCGCAAGGTGCGCGTGGTAATCAGGGAGAAGGGGCTCGACCAACAGGTCGGCGTGGTTGACGTCGATCCCTGGAGCGCGCCGCCTGAATTGCTGGCGGTGTCGCCACTTTCCCGGGTGCCGGTGTTGCTTGTCGAGCGTGACCTGGTCATGACCGAGAGCGATTCCATCTGCCGCTACCTGGACGAGCAATGGCCGGCAGTGCCTCTGCTGCCGGCAGAATCAGTCGCGCGGAACGATGCCATCTCGCGCGTCGCACTGGTTCAGGGAATGATCGATTGTGCATTTGACGCGGCGATGGAAAGGCGCCGCCCCGCCAGTCTGCAATGGCCGGAGCTGATTGTGCGTCATCAGGACACGATTGAACGCGGCCTCGCAGTCGTCGCCGCCATGCACCGTCCGGAAGCACGATTTGACCTTGGCGATATCGGCCTCGGCTGCCTGTTGGGATATCTCGATTTTCGCCACCCGGCGGTGACGTGGCGCAAGCAATGGCCCGGGCTGGCAAGGTGGTTCGATCCGGTATCGCGGCGGCATTCGATGGCGGGTACGCAGCCGGACGTGCCGGTTTGCTGATGCGTCGGCACCGGTCCGACCGCCGGCGCCAGACATCCCGCCATGGAAAACCGGCAGGATGGCCCAATTTATGTTGATCCTCACGCTGCAACCGGGTGAAAAATGCCAAACGAAATCGTCCTCAATGTCCAGCCGCTGGGATTCCCCTGGCAGACCATGGATCCCTTTCTGTTTTGCGTCCACCACGACGATGCCTATCCGCCCGGCAACGCGGCGTTGGGACCAGTCGCATCGTTGGCGGGGCGCGAACTCGGACAGGACTTCGCCGGAAAAGACGGCTGGCGCATGTATCACGGCACGACCGTGCCGGGCTTTCCGGCGCATCCCCATCGCGGATTTGAGACAGTGACGATTGTTCGCCGCGGGTTGATCGATCACGCCGACTCGCTCGGCGCGACCGCCCGTTTCGGGGGTGGAGACGTGCAATGGCTGACGGCCGGATCCGGGATCGTTCATGCCGAAATGTTTCCCCTGCTGGATCAGGAGCGCGCCAACCCGCTTGAGTTGTTCCAGATCTGGCTGAACCTGCCGGCCACGCGAAAACTGGTGGCGCCGCATTTCAACATGTTCTGGGCCGAGAACATGCCGAGGCAGGTGTTCACCGATGCCGGGAGCGCCACGACAGAGGTGGTGTGCATTGCCGGCCGCATGGGCGACGAGGCAGTCCTCGCACCCCCGCCGGATTCCTGGGCGTCACGGGCGGATGCCGATGTCGCCATCTGGACCATCAAGATGAGCGCCGGGGCGCGCTGGATGCTACCTGCCGCAGCCGGGCAGCGCACGCGCCGCAGGCTCTACTTCTTCCAGGGCGAGACCCTGATGGTTGACGGGCATCAGGTGGCGGCGCCCGCAGCCATCGAACTTCGCGCCGGATCGGCCGTCGAGTTGGTCAACGGCGGCGAGAACGGCGAACTTCTGCTGCTGCAGGGCGTGCCGATCAATGAGCCGGTGGCACAACAAGGCCCATTCGTCATGAATACGCCGGCCGAGATCCAGCAGGCGTTCTCCGACTATCGCCGTACCGGATTTGGCGGCTGGCCGTGGCCCAGCGATGCGCCGGTGCACGCTCGGGAGCAGCCGCGATTTGCGAAGCATGCCGATGGGCAGGTTGACCTGCCGGGATGATCACCAGGTAATTTCGAAAGTCGCGCGAAAAACGCGACTCGTTTCGCCAGGCTCGATCATCTTCAGGAGCCTCAGGCGCACGCCGCAGACTGTATCGGTCGTTTCACCGGGCAACACCGTGAGGGGTGTTTCGTTTCCCTTGCAGGACAGCGAGACTTGTGCGGCGCTGGCAATGCGTCCGCCGGTGTAAATGTCGGTGGGTTGCGCAAACCACAGCGTGGCGCGGCCGCCACCGACCCGGGCGCTGGCGCCCGATATCAACGAGACCTGCTGGGGACTGCCGGCCATCGGGCCGGCCGAGAACAGGTAGAACAGCAGCATCACCAGCAGGATGGCGCCCGTGAACGCATATTTGCCCATTTTTCCTCCAGGCAGAGTGCGATGATTGTATTCCCATCGGTGCGGCCCGGGAATCACGGCCCGCGGCCGGATGTTTCGTTGATTCTTGTGCGCGGCAGTGCCCGCGCAGCATTTCCTGAAGTATGGCAATGTGCAACTTAAGCGGGATCGGAATAGGCGTGCCCGACCGACCCCACCGGCAAGTCATGCCGGGAATTGCCGACACGCGACGGAATGCCGGGAAGGCCAAAGAACACGAAGTCCGCACATGAGAGCTCCCGCCCTTTATTACTTCGCACCGCGAAGGATGATCATCGCGACCGTGGTATTCCTGCTCGCCATCGGCGTGACTTTCCTGGCGTGGCACGTGACGCGCCTGTCACTGCAGACGTCGTCGGCCCGCACGTTTGAAGAACACGCGGCCCGCATTGAGAGCGCGATACGCGATCGCATGCGCGGCTATGAACAGGTTTTGCGCGGCGGTGCCGGCCTGTTTGCCGCATCCGTGAATGTCAGCCGGGACGAATGGCGAAGGTATGTGGAGACCGCCCGCGTCCGCGAGGTCTATCCCGGAGTGCGTGGCGTGCATTTTGCAGCCAGGGTGACGCAGGCCGGACTTGCCCAGCACGTTACCGCAGTGCGTCGCGAGGGCTTTGTATCCTACGCGGTGCGACCGGAAGGGGTGCGCGACGAATACTACCCGGTGGTCTGGCCGGAACCGTTGGATGAGCGCAATTTGCGCGTGATGGGTTTCGACATGTTTTCGGAACCGGTGCGGCGCGCCGCCATGGAAACTGCCCGCGATTCCGGCAAGCCAATTGTCTCGGGAAAGGTCACCCTTGCCGGAGATACCCTGCCGGTACCGGGCTTCATCTACTATTACCCGATTTTTGAACGGGATCAACCGGTGGCCACGCTCGAAGACCGCCGCCGTGCGATTCTGGGTTTCGTGTTCTGCCCGTTTCGCATGCCCGATTTGATGCGCGGGCTGCTTGGCCAGGAGCGCGAGTGGCTCGCGCTCGAGATCTACGATGGCACCAAGCCCTCCGAGGCGGGCCTGATGTTTGACGACAACAACGTCCGCCGCGCGCTGCGCGAGCGCGAACGCCCGGTGCCATGGCTGATACGCGAAATGAAATTTGGCGAGCATTCCTGGGTTGCCTATTTTGAGGCCTCTCCCGGTTTTCTTTCATCAATGGATCGAAGCACGCCGCGCTGGCTGTTGCTGGCCGGGCTGGTGATGAGCATCGTGGTCACTTCGCTTATCTGGCGCTTGCTGACCTCGGAAGCAATCGCGCTGACCGCGTCCCTGCATGATGGGTTGACCGGCCTCTACAATCGGCGCTTCCTTGAGGCGAGCCTGACACGCGAGGAAGAGCGGGCGCGACGCAACCATTCAACCGTCGCGATCGTCCAGTTTGACCTCGATCTGTTCAAGAGACTGAACGACAGCTATGGACACGCCGCCGGTGATGAAGTCCTGCGCTGCGTCAGCGAGGTCTTGCGAGCGGCCACTCGTGGCGAAGATATCGTCTGCCGCTACGGTGGAGAGGAATTCACCCTGATTCTGCCGGGGGCCTCGCGGGAAAATGCCGAAGCCCGCGCGGTGACAATCGGCAGGCACATCGCCAAACTGAAAATGGCGCTGGCCGGGCAATCCTTGCCGGGAATCACCCTGTCCGGTGGCGTCGCGATCTTTCCCGACGATGGCGTCACCCTGCAGGAAGTCCTGCGGCGGGCGGACCACGCCTTGTTGCGCGCAAAGCGAGAGGGCAGGAACCGCATTCTCAATGCACAGCCCGACGACCCGACGACATCGCAGGGCGCATAGCGTGGCGGCCCGGCGGAATGGCGCGTCGCGGCGAAAGATTGCCGGACAAGGCGGTGCGCTTCAACCGGCGGGCCGGACCGGCGCCGCGGGATTGCGTATAAAATGCGCCACGGTCAGACGCCTCTTCCATCGCGTCCCTTTCAGGAGCTTGAATGAGCGACTCGTTTTATCAACACCTCGGCGCAACGCTCCAGCAGATTCGGGACGACGGATTCTACAAGCATGAACGTCAGATCGCGACCCCGCAAAGTTCGGCCATCACGCTGGCATCGGGCGCCGACGTCATCAATTTCTGCGCCAACAATTACCTCGGACTGGCCAATGATCCGCGCCTGATCGCAGCCGCCCGTCACGGGCTCGAGCAATATGGATTTGGCATGGCGTCGGTCCGCTTCATCTGCGGGACCCAGACCGCCCACCGCGAGCTCGAGGCGGGCCTGTCGGCATTTCTGGGAACTGAAGATTCGATCCTCTATTCCTCCTGTTTCGATGCCAACGGGGGCTTGTTTGAAACGCTGCTTGGCGAGGACGACGCGGTCATCAGCGATGAGCTTAATCACGCAAGCATTATCGACGGCATCCGCCTTTGCAAAGCCCGGCGCTTTCGCTACCGCAACAACGACATGGCGGATCTTGAAACGCAGTTGCAGGCGGCCGACGCCGCTGGGGCTCGCTTCAAACTGATCGCTACCGACGGTGTGTTTTCGATGGACGGCATCATTGCCGACCTGAAGGGGATTTGCGACCTTGCGGACCGCTATGACGCGAGGGTGATGGTGGATGATTCGCACGCGGTCGGCTTTATCGGCCCGGGCGGGCGCGGCACGCCGGAATTCTGCGGCGTGTCCGACCGGATCGATATCTTTACCGGGACGCTCGGCAAGGCATTGGGCGGCGCGTCGGGCGGGTATATCGCCGGCCGCCAGGCGGCGATCGATTTGCTCCGCCAGCGGTCGCGACCCTATCTGTTCTCGAATTCGCTGGCGCCCTCCATTGTGGCGGCGTCGCTCGCCGTGCTGACGCTGCTGCAATCCGGCGAGGGTGCGCAGCTTCGCCAGCGGGTCAATGCCAACGGTGCGCATTTCAGGCGCGAAATGGCGCGGCTTGGATTCAGCCTCGTTCCCGGCGCGCATCCCATTGTGCCGGTCATGCTGGGCGATGCCCAACTCGCGAGCCGCATGGCCGACGCCCTGCTGGAACAGGGGATTTACGTGATCGGTTTCAGTTTTCCGGTGGTGCCGAAGGGGAAGGCGCGCATCCGCGCGCAAATGTCCGCCGCGCATACGCCGGAACAGATTGACCGGGCGGTGTCCGCCTTTGCCAGCGTCGGCCGGCAACTTGGCGCCATTCCGTGACCAACCGACAACTTCACACCTTGATCAGAGGTTTCCCCAGATGAGAGCACTTGCCAAACTTGAGCGCGGTCCCGGTCTCACCCTGACCAAGGTCAAGAAGCCGACCGTCGGTCACAACGACGTGATGATTCGCATCCGCAAGACCGCCATCTGCGGCACCGATATTCACATCTGGAAATGGGACGAGTGGGCGCAGAAGACCATTCCGGTACCGATGCACGTCGGCCACGAATACGTCGGCGAAATCGTCGAGATGGGGCAGGAGGTGCGCGGCTTCGCGATCGGCGACCGGGTTTCCGGCGAAGGGCACATCACATGCGGATATTGCCGCAATTGTCGCGCCGGCCGGCGCCACTTGTGCCGCAATACCGTCGGCGTCGGCGTCAATCGCGAAGGCGCGTTCGCCGATTTTCTCGTCATCCCGGCGTTCAACGCGTTCAAGATCCCCGACGGCATCAGCGACGATCTCGCCGCCATCTTCGATCCTTACGGCAACGCGACCCATACGGCGCTGTCGTTCAACCTGGTGGGCGAGGACGTGCTCATCACCGGCGCCGGTCCGATCGGCATCATGGCCGTTGCGATCGCGCGTCATGTCGGCGCACGTCACGTCGTGATCACCGATGTGAACGATTACCGGCTCGGCCTCGCCGCGAAGATGGGCGCGACGCGCACCGTGAACGTGTCGACGCAGTCGCTGAAGACCGTGATGGAACAACTCGGGATGGTCGAGGGGTTCGACGTCGGGATGGAGATGTCGGGGATACCGTCGGCGTTTCGCGATCTGCTCGAAAATATGAATCACGGCGGCAAGGTCGCCCTGCTGGGCATTCCGCCGCCGGAGACGGCGATCGACTGGAACCAGGTCATCTTCAAGGGCCTCGAGATCAAGGGCGTGTACGGCCGCGAAATGTTCGAGACCTGGTACAAGATGGTGGCGATGCTGCAGAGCGGGCTCGACTTGTCGCCTATCCTCACGCATCAGTTTCCGGTTGAGGATTTCGAGCAGGGCTTCGCTGCGATGCTCTCGGGGCAGTCGGGAAAGGTGATCCTGAACTGGCAGTAGGGCGGAAACGCGCCGGGCCCTCCGCCATGCCGTCACGCTCCGGCCGGCACCAGCCGCAGATGCGTGATTTCCGACGGCGCGCCGAAGCGTTTCGGCGGCCCCCAGTAGCCGGTCCCGCGGCTGGTGTAAACCCACATTCCGGCCAGCCGGTCGAGTCCCGCGGTAAACGGTTGCTGCAATTTCACGAAATGATTCCACGGCCAGAACTGGCCGCCGTGCGTGTGCCCGGACAACTGCAGGTGGAATCCCGCGTCGGCGGCCGCGGCCGCGCTGCGCGGCTGGTGTGCGAGCAGCACGCGCACGGACGCATGGTCCGGCGCGCCCGCGATGGCCCGCTCGGGACTGCTGCGCTGCGCGGGATCGAAGTGATGCGCGCTGGTGTCGGTGACGCCGGCAATGACGACGGCGCCCGCGCCATGTTGCAGGACGAGATGCTCGTTCAACAGCACGCGCAATCCCAGCCGCCGCAGTTCCCGGATCCACGCATTGGCGCCCGAATAGTACTCATGATTACCGGTGACGAAGAACGTGCCGTGGCGTGACGACAGCCCCTCCAGCGCCGCCACGTGCGCGCCCAGTTCGGCCACGCTGCCGTCGACCAGGTCGCCGGTCACCGCCACGAGGTCGGCGTCGAGCCGGTTCACCGCGTCGACGATGTTGCGCACATACGGTCCCCTGATCGTCGTGCCGACGTGGATATCGGAAATCTGTGCGATGGTGAAACCGTGGAGCGCCGGCGGCAGGTCGGCGATCGGAATGTCGACGGTCACCACGGCCGCGGTCCGGCGTGCGTTCCACAGTCCGATCAGCGTCACCAGGATCGCCGTCACCGGTACGACGGCCGCCGTCGCCGCCGCGACCGCCGACCGCGACAACGCGTCCGGCCACATCCAGGCAATCGCGCCCGCGGCCAGCAACAGCAGGTCGCGCAGAAACGTGAGCACCAGCAGCGACGAGAACAGGCCCGTCGCGATCAGGC
>JBDTSU010000066.1:0-13251 GCA_039930965.1 Betaproteobacteria bacterium | reverse complement strand
AGCGGCACCACGGTGTGCGTGTCGCTGCCGTGAATGATCTCCAGCAGCTGCCGACGAATGCGAGCGGTAATGGCATTGAAATCGGCATCCCAGGATCCCCAGTCACGCAGCATGGCGAGCTTGGTGCGCAAACTGGTGGTCAGCGGTCCCGGCGTCAGCAGAATTCGATCGCGATCCATCGTGCCTTCCCCTCTTCTATTTTTCCTATTTCGACGCAAGCGCCGGTTGTCGCCACGCCTGGGTGCGCCGGTTCACCAGCCAGCCAAATGCCATGAACAGAAGCGTCGCGAGGGTCGAGGCGGCGGCAATCAGCACCGCCATGGCAGCCGCCGCGCCGATGTCGCCGGACTCATCGAGATTGAGAATCGCGATGGCCGCCACCTTGGTCTCCGGCGCATACAGGAACACCACGGCGGAAATGGTGGTCATCGCGTTGATGAAGAAATAGCGGGCGATATCCAGCATGGCGGGTGTGCAAATGGGCAACGTGACCCGCCAGAAAGTTTTGTAGAACGGCACCTTCAGCGATGCCGACACGGACTCGAATTCGGCATCGAGCGCCTTCAGTGCCGTCACCGCCGTGAGGTGCCCGGTCGTGTAGAAGTGGACGATGGTGCACATGACCAGCAGGGTCAGCGTGTGATACAGCCCGTTAAGCGGATTGTCGGCGCTGTTGAAAAAGAAAATGTAGCCCAGGCCGAGCACCAGTCCCGGCACAGCCATCGGCATAAGCGCGAGCAGTTGCACGAGCGGGCGTATCGCCGCCAGCCCGCGGGTTTTTTCGATCAGATAGGCGCCCACAAAAACGATTGCGGTGCCCATGACCGCGGTTCCGCCAGCGAGTTTCAGGCTATTGAGAAAAGCCGCACCGACCTCGCCGTCGACGAGGCCGAAAATGTAATGCCGCAGGCTCATGGACAGGTCATACGGCCAGAATTTTACAAACGAGGCAAAAATCGCCATGCCGAGTACCGAGAACATCCATGCCGCAACCAGCACGCAATAGAGCGTCATGACCAGATCGTAGCCACGGCTGGGCGATGGTGAATATGGAACCGCGCGCGCCGTCAGCATCGACGTCTGCTTGCGCTGAACGGCACGATCGACAAAGAACGTGAGCAGCGCAGGGGCCAGCAGGATCAGCCCCACCACCGCGCCCTTCTGAAAGTCCTGCTGGCCGATGACCAGTTTGAATATGTCGGTGGCCAGCACATTGAAATTGCCGCCGATCACCTTGGGAATGCCGAAGTCGGTGATGACCAATGTAAAAGTCACCATGGCCGCGCTGATCAGGCCGTACTTGGCGCCCGGCAGGGTGATGGTGAAGAACTTGCGCGACGCCGACGCGCCCATCGCGTCGGCCGCCTCGTACAGGCGTGCATCGGCCAGCGAGAGCGCGGTGACGAGGATCATCAGCGCATGCGGAAACACGCTGAAAATCTCCGACAGGACAATGCCCGGCGCGCCGTAAATGGAGGCAATGCCCAGCGCGCTCATCGCGTCCTTGAGCATTCCCTGGTTGCCGTACCAGTAGATGAACGAGATGGCTGAAAGCAGCGACGGGGCCAGCAGCGGCGTCAGGGTGATGGTGCGAAACATGCCTTTGAACGGCATGCAGCTTCGTGTCAGGGCATAGGCAAAAATGAATGCCGCCGGCACGGCAACCAGCGTGACCACCGCGGATACCCACAGGCTGTTCCACAGCGATTGCTTGAGCGCCGGCGTCTGCATGTAGGTGATGAAATTATCCAGGCCGACAAAGCCACCCTCCCTGCCTTCCACGCTCTGCACCAGGATTGCCGCCAGCGGCGCGGCCAGGAACACCAGCAGCGCACCGGCAATAAGCAGCAGCACCCCGTGGCCGAGACGATCGGTCCAGTGTACGCGCTGGGTAAGGGGATGCGCGGCCGCGGTGCGCGCCAGGATGACAGCCGACACGCTACGCCCCGAACATCCGCAGGCGATCGGTCAGGATCTTGAGCCTGAGCCGGCTGCCGGCCTCGAGGCCCTGCTCGGCAAGAAAATTCAGCGACAAATAGACCGTGAGCGCGGCTGGAAATCCGTTCGCCGACACGCGCACCAGGCAGTACGAGCCGAGGAACTCCACCTTGTCGATCGCGGCATCGATCACGTTGGCATCGCCCTGTTCGATGGGCCGCGCGACGATGTCTTCGGGGCGCAGATAAATGCGCACGGCAAGGCCGATCTCGGTACATTGCGCGCAATCGAGCGTGTGGCCGCCCATTGTCAATTTTCCCGGCGCGGTCACCACCCCCTCAAGCACGTTGGCCTTACCGACAAAATCGACGACAAACGGGGATGCCGGTTCGCGATATATTTCCATCGGCGAACCCACCTGTTCAATGACGCCATGATTCATGACCACGATCCGGTCGGCCATGGATAGCGCCTCTTCCTGATCGTGGGTCACCATGATGGTGGTGATACCCAGCCGCTGCTGCAATGACCGGATCTCCTGCCGCAATCGAACCCGCTCAAGCGCGTCGAGCGCCGACAACGGCTCATCGAGCAGCAATAATCCGGGTGAGGTTGCGATCGCGCGCGCCAGGGCAATGCGCTGTTGCTGGCCGCCGGAAAGCTGGCTTGGAAACTTGCCGCCGCTGTCCGGCAGGCCCACCAGCTTCAACAGCTCGTTCACCCGCGCGACGATGTCCCTGCGCGCCACGCGCCGATTGACGAGACCATAGGCCACGTTGTCGAAGATGGTCAAATTCGGAAACAGCGCATACGACTGAAAGACAATGCCGTAGTCGCGGCCCGCCGGGGGCAATCGCGAAATGTCGCGACCGGCCTGGCGGATGGTTCCGGAGGTTTGCACTTCCAGTCCGGCGATGATGCGCAAAAGCGTGGTCTTGCCGCATCCGGAGGGGCCCAGAAAACAAACGAACTCACCGCGATGGACGGTGAGTTCGATGTTCTTCAGCGCCTGAAAGGTGCCAAAGTCCTTGTGGATGCCGGCAAGCTCAAGCGCAGGAAATGGTTTCTCCTTCCCGGCTTCCGCACCCGCCATCTCGCTTACTTCTTCGGCTCTGACTTGCTGTCGTAGCGCTTGGTCCATTCCGCCAGGATTCTCTCCCGGTTGTTGGCGGCCCACGCGAAATCCACATTGACCAGTCGGGACTCATAGTCCTTGGGTACGTTTGGCAGCGGCTCCGCGACGCCCGGCACGGCGGTGATGGCAAAATTCTTGCCATACAGCACGGCGGCGTTCTTGCTGGAAGCCCAATCGGCAAGTTTTTTCGCCGCCTCCAGCTTCTTCGTGCCCTTGTGTATGCCAAAGGACTCAAGATCCCAGCCGAGGCCCTCCTTCGGGAACACCAGGTCGATCGGCGCACCCTTGGCCTTGCTGCTGTTGGCACGGTACTCGAAGGAAATTCCCATGACGTATTCCCCGTTGCCCGCCAGCGTGCATGGCTTGGAACCGGAGTGCGTATATTGGGCGATATTTTCGTGCAGTCCATCCATGAATTTCCAGCCGCCGCCTTTGCCGCTGTCGTCGCCCCACAACGTCAGCCACGCCGTGACATCGAAATAGCCGGTGCCGGAAGAAGCCGGATTTGGCATGACAATCTGCCCCTTGTAGATGGCCTTGGTCAGGTCCTTCCACGTTTCCGGTTTGGGAAGATTCTTTTTCGCGGCTTCGACGGTGTTGAAACAAATCGTCGCGCCCCACACATCCATGCCGAACCACGCCGGGGGATTTTTCTTGTCGCGGTATTTTGCGGTGATGGCGGCAAGATTGGCCGGTGCGTAGGGCTGCAGCATGCCGTTGGTATCCAGAAGCGCCAGACTGGACGCCGCGACCCCCATCACCGCGTCGGCCTGCGGGTTACCCTTTTCGGCAAGCAGTTTGGCCGTGATCACGCCGGTCGAGTCGCGCACCCACTTGATTTCAATATCCGGATATTCCTTGTTGAAACCCTGCTCATAGGCCTTGAGTTGGTCGGTCTCCAGTGCCGTGTAGACCAGCAACTGTGTCTTTTGACCCCAGGCAGCCGCCGCCAGCGTCAATCCGGCAATGCCCACCGCGACACTTCTTATCCATGCGACTTTCATGTAATTCCCCTTTCGATTTGGCCAGAGTGCGTAACTTTGCGACAAAAGCGTGTCAGCGCCATGACAACGCAACAAAGGCAAGGCAATTGCGGCGCGCTGACAGGGTGAAGAGAAAACGATCGTGCCTGCGAAATTTCAGTCTAGCGATTCCGGGATTCCGATGTCAACTGCTTTTTGCCGACTGTAGACAATTTGGGCAAAACGGGATTAACATCAGCGCATGAATGCCGACGCTCTCCCCGAATCCGCGCACCCGACCATCGCCCTGCTGCAGACAAGTTCCCTGGTAAACGTCGTGCACGCGGAACTGGAACGCATGATCCTTTCCGGGCGGCTGGCCTCGGGCGAAAAGCTCACCGAGCTGACGCTGGCCGCCAAACTCGGCATTTCACGCGGCCCCCTGCGCGAGGCGTTCCGCATGCTCGAGGAGGCGGGGCTGGTGCGCATTACCAAGAATCGCGGCGTATTCGTGCGCGACATCCCGGTCGAGGAAGCGGTGGAAATATTCGATCTCCGTGCAGTCATGGACGAACTGGTCGGGCGAAAACTCGCCGAGAACATTGCCCCGGCGCAGCTGAAGGAGATTCGCGCCATGGTCGACGCCATGGAAAAAGCCGTCAAGGACAAGGACGCCTATCACTATCACCTGCTGAACCTCAAGTTTCACGACCGGCTGGTGGAACTCGCCGGCAACAGCAAACTGGCGGAGATCTATCGCAAGTTCATCAAGGAACTCTCCCTGTTTCGCCGCCTCAATCTGGAAGACGGCTGGCTGATGCCTATCTCGGCATCCGAACACCGCCTGATCGTTAAAGCGATCGCGTCAGGCGACGCCGATGCTGCCGGCAAGGCAATGTTCGATCATGTCATGGACAGCAAGAAGCGCACGATCGAGCACAATCTGCGCAGGCAATCCCAGGCAAACCCGGCATCTGCGCCGGCGCCGGCCACCGGCATCGGCAGCGCCCGCACCACGGCCAAATCGACGAGGACACGAAGTGCTCAACGTCAATAACCGGTCATATCGCCTGCCGCAGACGCCGACCGTGGTGGTTTGCGTGGACGGTTGCGAACCTGACTACATTGCCCAAGCCGTGGCACACGGTCATATGCCCTGGATGAAACAGATCCTCGCGCGCGGTACGGCGCTGCAGGCTGACTGCGTGATCCCCAGTTTCACCAATCCCAACAATCTTTCCATCGTCACCGGCGCACCGCCGGCCGTGCACGGTATTTGCGGCAACTATCTGTACGATGCCGAAAGCGGCACCGAAGTGATGATGAATGATCCGAAGTGGCTGCGGGCGCCGACGCTGCTGGCCGCACTGGCCGATGCCGGCAAGTCGGTCGTGGTCATCACCGCCAAGGACAAACTCCGCAAGCTCCTCGGCCATAAGATGAGCGGCATCTGTTTTTCGGCGGAGAAGGCCGACCAGGTGAACGCGGCCGACAACGGCATCAATGATGTGTTGGGGCTGGTCGGCTTGCCGGTGCCGGACGTTTACAGTGCCGCCCTCTCGGAATTCGTGTTCGCCGCCGGTGTCGCGCTGATGAAGTCGGCACGGCCCGATGTGATGTATCTGTCGACCACCGACTACGTCCAACACAAGCACGCGCCGGGCACCCCCGATGCCGACGACTTCTACCGCATGATGGACGGCTATCTGGCCCAGCTGGATGAACTCGGCTGCATCATCGCCGTCACCGCCGATCACGGCATGAACGCCAAGACCTGGCTGGATGCCACGCCCGATGTGGTCTACCTGCAGGATGTGCTCGACGACTGGCTGGGTGCCGGCATCGCGCGGGTGATCCTCCCGATCACTGATCCCTATGTCGTCCACCACGGGGCATTGGGTTCGTTCGCAACGGTCTACCTTCCGGCAGGCGTGGATGCCGTCGCGCTCGCGGGGCGCGTCCGGGCACTGCGCGGCATGGAAGGTGTCTACTCCCGTGCGGCGGCCGCCGAACGATTTGAACTGCCACCGGATCGACTCGGTGACCTGGTGGTGGTGGCGGAACGATCAACCGTCATCGGCACCTCCGCCTCCCGGCACGATCTGTCGGCACTGGATGTGCCGTTGCGATCGCACGGTGGCGTTTCCGAGCAGCGGGTTCCGCTGATCCTGAATCGCCAAATCGGCCAACTCGATCCGGCCCGCCGCTGGCGCAATTTCGACGCCTTCGACCTGGCCCTCAACCAGGCACAATAGACATGGACGGCGAATCATTTCGACGCGAGGGCATGCGCATTGCCGGCAGGGTAATCGGCGCGGACCGCGACGGCGATCGTTGCATCGCCATTACCAATCCCTACACCGGCCAGCGCATCGGCTCGGTACCCAAGGCAACCCTGGAAGAGGTTCGTGCCGCCTTTGCGACGGCGGCGGCATACCGTTCGCGCCTGACGCGCTTCGACCGTGCCAATATCCTCGATCGGGCGGCCGCCATCGTTCGCAACCGCAACGCGGAAATCGCGGCCCTGATCACAGCGGAATCGGGCCTGTGCATCAAGGACGCCACCTATGAAGTCGGCCGGGTCGCCGACGTACTCGGTTTCGGCGCCAATGAAGTCCTGAAAGACGACGGCCAGATCTTTTCCTGCGACCTGACGCCGCACGGCAAGCAGCGCCGCGTCTATACGCAGCGCGATCCCCTGCTCGGCGTGATCAGTGCCATCACCCCCTTCAATCACCCGATGAACCAGGTCGCGCACAAGGTCGTGCCGGCCATCGCGACCAATAACCGCATGGTGCTGAAACCCTCTGAAAAGGTGCCGTTCTCCGCCCTGCTGCTGGCGGACATCCTTTATGAGGCCGGCCTGCCGCCGGAAATGTTCTCCGTCATCACCGGCGATCCACGTGAAATCGCCGACGAACTCGTCACCAATGAACACGCCGACCTGGTGACGTTCACCGGCGGCGTCGCGATTGGCAAATATATCGCCGCGAAGGCCGGCTACCGGCGCATCGTGCTCGAACTGGGCGGCAATGACCCGATCATCGTCATGGAAGACGCGGAACTCGATGAAGCGTCCACGCTCGCCGTGCAGGGCTCATACAAGAATTCCGGCCAGCGTTGCACGGCGATCAAGCGCATGCTGGTACATCAGCAGGTCGCCGACCGGTTCACCGACATGGTCGTGGACAAGACGCGTGCCTGGAAGCACGGCGATCCCCTCGACAGCAGCAACGACATGGGCACGGTCATCGACGAGGCGGCCGCGAGGTTGTTCGAGGCGCGCGTCAATGAAGCGGTCGCGGCAGGCGCGCGATTGCTGACCGGCAATCAGCGCCAAGGCGCCTTGTATTCGCCGACCGTGCTCGACCGCGTCGATCCGCGAATGACCGTGGTGAGAGAAGAGACCTTCGGCCCGGTATCGCCGATCATCCGCTTTGCCGACATCGATGAGGCCATCCGCATTTCCAACGGCACCGCCTACGGGCTGTCGTCGTCAGTCTGCACCAATCGCCTCGACTACATCACCCGCTTTGTCGCGGAGTTGCAGGTTGGATCGGTCAACGTGCGCGAGGTGCCGGGATACCGCCTCGAACTCACGCCGTTCGGAGGCATCAAGGACTCGGGCCTCGGCTACAAGGAAGGCGTACAGGAAGCCATGAAGAGTTTTACCAATACCAAGACCTACTCGCTGCCATGGTGAGTCCGCTGCACTGATGCAACATCTCCTCAACCTGCTCGCCGCAATCGCCCTGCTCGTCTGGGGCACCCACATCGTACGCACCGGCATACTGCGGGTATTGGGCGCGAACCTGCGCCGGGTACTCTCCAACAGCGTGCGCCACCGCGTGAGCGCGGCGGCGGCCGGGCTGGGTGTCACGGCGATGGTACAAAGCAGCGCCGCGACCGGGCTGATCGTGTCCTCTTTCGTCGCCCACGGCGTGATCACCCTCAGTGCCGCGCTGGCCATCATGCTGGGCGCGGATATCGGTACCAGCCTGATGACGGTGGTATTTTCGTTCGATCTGTCTTGGCTCTCGCCGCTGCTGATCTTTTGCGGCGTCGTGCTGTTCATCTCTCGCCAGGCAACGACCGCCGGTCAGTCCGGCAGGGTGCTGATCGGCATCGGCCTCATCATCCTCGCCCTGCAACTCATCGTGCAGGCCACCCAACCGCTCATGCAATCGGCCAGCGTCAAGATGATGCTGACGTCGCTGACCAGCGATGTGCTGCTGGACATGACCGTCGGCGCGGCACTCACGCTGCTGGCCTATTCCAGCCTGGCGATAGTGCTGCTTACCGCGACCCTCGCCACGTCCGGCGTCGTGCCGCTCGATGTCGCCTTTGGCCTGGTGCTGGGCGCAAACCTCGGCAGCGGCATCATGGCACTGATCACCACCGCCAAGTCGCCTGTCGAAGCCCGGCGCGTTCCGCTGGGAAACTTCCTGTTCAAACTGGCGGGCTGCCTCGCGACGGCACCGTTCCTGGGCTTCCTCCTGCGGGAAGTACCGGCACTCCAGCAATATCCCCAACAGGGCGTTGTCCTGTTTCACCTTGCATTGAACACCGCGATCGCGCTGGGATTCCTGATGTTTACCGAGACCATCGCCCGGCGTCTCGAGGCCTGGTGGCCGACACCGGACAAGCCCGGCAAGAGCGGCCGCCCGCACCACCTTGACCCGGTGGCGCTGGCTACCCCGTCGCTGGCGATCTCGTGCGCGGCCCGCGAGGCGCTGCACCAGGCCGATGTGGTCGAGACCATGCTCAACGGTATCCTGCCAGTGATCCGCAACAACGATCTCAAGGCAGCGGAGGAACTGTGCAAGCTCGACGATACCGTGGACGAGCTGTACTCCGCCATCAAATACTATATGACCAAAATTTCGCGTGAGGCCCTCGAGGAAAGCGAAAGCCGCCGCTGGACCGACATCATTTCCTTCACGATCAACATGGAACAGGTGGGCGACATCATCGAGCGCGTCCTGATCGACATCCAGGACAAGAAGATCAAGCCACAACGCAATTTTTCGGAAGCCGGCATGGCGGAGATTTCCGACCTGCACGCACGGCTGGTCGATAACCTGCGTCTCGGCATGAGCGTGTTCCTGAATGGAAACCTGCGTGATGCCCAGAAACTGCTCGAGGAAAAGGCGCGCTTTCGCGATCTGGAGCGCAGCTACGCCGGCACGCACCTCGAGCGGCTGTCCGACAACACGCCTTCGAGCATCGAGACCAGTTCGCTGCACATCGACCTGATCAGTGAACTGCGCCGCATCAACTCGCACATCTGTTCGATTGCCTATCCCATCCTGGAATCCGCCGGCGTGCTGGCCTCCAGCCGGTTGAAGACCAGCGACATTTGACCCATGCCGCTCTCCCTCGAAGACATTGAACGGCTGTTTGCCGAGCGCGGCGCGTGCCAGTACGCCGGCGAGCCCGTCACACAATTGCAGCACGCGTTGCAGACGGCCTGGCTCGCCGAGCAGGATGGCGCGAATGATGAACTCGTCACCGCCTGTTTGCTCCATGACATGGGCCACATGCTGAACGAACAGGGTGAAACGCCCTCTCTGCGCGGCGTTGACGACGTCCATCAGTACTTTGCCCTGCCTTTTCTTCGCGACCTGTTTCCGGCGCGAGTGCTTATGCCGGTGAAACTCCACGTCGATGCCAAGCGCTACCTCTGCAAGATTCGTCCGGCCTACTGGGCCGCACTATCCGAGGATTCCAAGCGCAGCCTGCGATTGCAGGGCGGCATCCATAGCGAAGTGGAATGCCAGGCCTTCATTGCACAGGCCGGGGCCGCCGATGCCGTTGCCCTTCGCCAGTGGGATGATGCCGCCAAGCAGCCATCACTCCTGACGCCGCCGCTTGGTCACTTTCTTGCACGTGCAGAGCGATGTGTGATTTCTCCGGCCGCCGGGACACGATAGTTCCGCGGCCAGCGCCCGCCCGCCCAGCCGTGCACGGGAGGGCCCAACGGCCGACGGCGCAGGCATGATATCGGCCCTGACCTTGCCGGTGACGCTGATCGTCCTGTTTGGCGCGCTGCTGCATGCGTCGTGGAATGCGCTGATCAAGTCGTCCCACGACAAATCGCTCGACACGGCGCTGATTCACGTCATGGGGGCAGTCGTTGCCCTGCCGCTGCTGCTGGTGGCGGGATTGCCTCCCGCCGCATCGCTGCCCTACCTGACGGCATCGATCATCATTCATATCGGCTATTACGTGGCGCTTGCCGGTGCCTACAAGCATGGTGACCTCGGCCTCACTTATCCGATCATGCGTGGCCTCGCGCCGCTCATGGTGGCGATGGGAAGTGGCGCGATCATAGGCGAGCACCTGTCGGCTGCGGGCTGGGCGGGCGTCGCCGGCGTCAGCGCCGGCGTATTGCTGCTGGGATTCTCGCGCCGCGCCTGGTCGCAATCGAGCCACCGCGCCGCCATGCTGTTTGCGTTGAGTAACGCCGTCATCATCGCGGTCTATACAGTCGTCGATGGACTGGGCGTACGCGTCGCGGTGACGGGTGGCGGCAGCGCGCTTCAATACGTCGCCGCGCTGTTTCTTATCGATGGCCTGCCCTATTTCGTCATTGTCATGTCACAGCGCAGCGGGCAGCATCGAGTCGATGCCTGGGCGTATTTTGGCAAGCGCTGGCCGCTGGCACTGCTGGGCACCATGGCATCGCTGGGCAGTTATGGCATCGCCTTGTGGGCGATGACCAAGGCGCCGGTCGCGGTGGTCGCGGCATTGCGGGAGGTCTCCGTGCTGTTTGCCGCCCTGCTCGGCGCCTGGTTTCTGAAAGAGTCCTTTGGCATCCAGCGCGGCGCCGGGACGCTGTTGATCGTCGGCGGTGTCGCCGCCCTGCGATTGTCCTGATTTTCACTTTCTTTCGCGAGACAGAATGAATCTTCCTTCGCATGCGGAAATCGTCATCGTCGGCGGCGGCATCGCCGGCTGTTCAACCGCCTATCACCTGGCGCTGTTCGGCAAAAAGGATGTGCTGCTTCTTGAGCAGGGCACGCTGACCTGCGGGACCACCTGGCACGCGGCCGGCCTGGTCGGCCAGATGCGGCCGAATCGAAACATGACACGGATGAGCAAGTACGGGATCGGGTTGTACTCGACACTCGAGGCCGAGACCGGGCTCGCCACCGGATGGAAGCAGTGCGGCAGCATCAATGTCGCCCGCACGCCGGAACGCATGCAGGTGCTGAAAAAGCAGGCGTCGATGGCGAGGAGTTTCGGCGTGGACGTGGATATCGTCAGTCCGCAACGGGCCGGAGAGCTGTTCCCCCTCCTCAGGACCGATGACCTGCAAGGCGCGATCTGGATACCCGGCGACGGCAAGGCCAATCCCGCCGATCTCACCATGTCGCTGGCCAAGGGGGCGCGCAACCGCGGTGTGCAGATCCGCGAAAACATCGAAGTCACCGGCGTCTTGACGGCGCACGGCGCCGTGACCGGCGTGCGCACGGCGCAGGGCGACGTGAAATGCGAGGTGCTGGTCAACTGCGCGGGCCAATGGTCGCGACAGTTTGGCGCGCTGGCTGGCGTCAACGTGCCGCTTTATTCGGCGGAACATTTCTACATCGTCACCGGCGCCATTGCCGGCGTGCACCCGATGCTGCCGGTGATGCGCGATCCCGACGGATTTATCTATTACAAAGAGGAGGTCGGCGGACTGGTGATGGGCGGATTCGAGCCGAAGGCGAAGCCGTGGAAGATAGATCCCATTCCATCGACCTTCCAGTTTCAGCTGCTCGACGAGGACTGGGACCAGTTCGAGATCCTCATGAACAATGCGATTCATCGAACGCCGTGCCTTGAAAGCGCACCCATCAAGATGCTGCTCAATGGACCGGAAAGTTTCACCCCGGATGGCAATTTCATTCTTGGCGAAGCGCCCGAGTTGCGCAGGTACTTTGTCTGTGCCGGCTTCAACTCCGCGGGCATTGCCAATTCCGGCGGCGCGGGCCGCCTGGTGGCCGAGTGGATCATCGCCGGCGAAGCGCCGTCGGACCTGTGGGACGTGGATATTCGCCGGTTCGGCCGATTCACCGCCAACCGCCAGGCGCTTTCGCAACGCACCGGGGAAACGCTCGGACTGCACTACGCCATGCGCTGGCCACGCCAGGAACTGGAGACAGCCCGGCCGTTGCGCACCTCGCCGCTGTACGACCTGCTGGCCGCCAAGGGCGCCGTGTTCGGTAGCAAGAATGGCTGGGAACGCGCCAACTATTTCCGCCCGCCCGGCGCCGCTCCTGCCGGGCATGGCCTGGGCCGCCCCGGATGGCTCGATTGGATGATCGACGAGCAGCACGCGACCCGCCGGTCGATCGCGCTGTACGACCAGACGTCTTTTTCCAAACTGCTGCTGCAGGGCCGCGATGCGCTCGCCGTGCTGCAACGATTGTGCGCCAACGAAATGGATATCCCGGTTGACCGGATGGTCTATACCGCGATGCTCAACGCGCGCGGCGGATTTGAATCCGACCTGACCGTCATCCGCCTGGCGCCGGAGCGTTTCCTGATCATCACCGGGTCCGCGCAGGCCACGCGGGACATGGACTGGGTACAGCGCCACATCGACTCGCACGAGCATGCATTCCTCACTGATGTCAGCACCCAGTTCTGCGTGCTTTCCTTGATGGGACCCGGCGCACGCGATTTGCTGGCACGCGTCAGCCCCGACGATTTGTCCGCCGAGAGCCTCAGGTTCGCGTGCACGCGCGAGATCGACCTGGGCTTTGCGCGGGTGCGCGCGGCGCGCATGAGTTATGTCGGCGGGCCCGGATTCGAGCTCTATGTGCCCGTGGAAATGGCCCGTCACGTGTATCTCACGCTGATGGAAGCCGGCAAGGACTCTGGTTTGCGAGACGCCGGCTACTTTGCGCTCGACGCCCTGCGCATTGAATCCGGCCGCCGCGCATGGGGCGCCGAACTCGGGCCGGATGAATCGCCGTTTGAAGCCGGCCTCGCCCATACGGTAAAACTCGACAAACCCGCGGCCTTCATCGGCAAGGAAGCGCTACTCAAAAAACAATCTGAACCGTTGACAAAGAAGCTGGTCAGCGTGGTCTTTCAATCGCCCGGCGTCTACGCTTGGGGAGGCGAAGGCATCGTCGTCGATGGCGAAATCGTCGGTGAGCTCACATCGGTCGGCTGGAGCCCCAAGGCCAACGCCTGCATCGGCATGGGCTATGCGCGGGGCGC
>JBDTSU010000065.1:0-13336 GCA_039930965.1 Betaproteobacteria bacterium | reverse complement strand
GTGACGTCCTCTAAGCCACCCGCCGAAACCAAGATCGCGCTCTGTTTGCCGGGCGGTGGTGCCACGAGCGCCATGTTTCAAATCGGTGCCTTGGCGGCCTGGCCTGAGGTGGCAGGTGCGCAGTACGGCCGCCGACAGGATTGCCGCGGATGAAGACCTGGTTGGAGACAATCGTTGCCCCCGGCACCTGGTTGCGGTAGCGCGTGGGCGGATTGATGACGGCGTTGTTGTTCGTGACGTGATTGATGCGCCGGATGTAGCGGGGATCGGTGGTATAGCGCGGAACGTAGTATTCGCGCGGCGCAAGCGGGAACCAGCCGACGGCGGGTCCGGACGCTATCGTCAGGCTGGCGCCGCCAGGACTGCCCAGCCAGGCAACCAGCGCCGGCGCATAGACCGGGCGTCCGACATAAGGCCCCGGCCACCAGCACCAGCGAGACCGCACCTGCACCCAGCGCCCGTAATGAAAGGGGGCGAAGCCCCACGGCGCGTCGTCGATCCAGGTCCAGCCCCATGGCCGCACGTAGCTCCAGCGGCCGTATCGATACGGCGCCCAGCCGGACACCACCACCCGTGGCGTCCACAGGCGGCCGTATTCGTTGTCGTCGATCCAGTCGCCGTTTGCATCGAGATCCTCGTAACCGGTCATGTACGGCGAAATGAGGGTTTCGCGAGTTTGGTCGTAGGCATAGCGCTGATGGGCCCGGTCCCACGACTGGTCGCGCGCGTCCGCCCAGCGATCGAACGGCGTGCCGATCGCGGCGTCGTAGCGAAAATCGGTTGCCGAACCGGCCACCCGAACCGTCAATTGCTTGCCGGCATCGATAGTCAGCCGCGTGTCGCGGCTGTCCACACTATCAAATCGCGCGCGGCCGGAAAATACGGTGACTCGGCTTTCCTGACCGCCTTCCGCAACGTCCAGCCGGTAGCGGCCGTTGCCTTCAAGCGTAAAGCGGCCCTCGCTGGTTTCAATCTGCAGCATGTCGCTCGCTTCAATATTGCCGAACTGACGAAGGCGCACATTGACGGAACCGCGCTGCAGGAATCCCAGCGCGACATCATCCTGCAATTTGACGAAATCAAAGACCGTCCCGGCATCGATGCGTATCGCCGAGGGACCGATCCTGATTTCGCTGCGCGCGTTGGCGCCGGTCCAGAAAGAGTTCTCGCTGGTCACCGGATAGTTGAGCTCCGCTTTGCGCCAGGCGTCCTCGCGATCGGCAAAGAACGACACGTCGCCTTCAATGTATGCAATCCGCCCGACGCGCCCCGGCGGGTCGGCCCAGACGGCGAGGGACGGAAACGCGCATGCTGCGACGCACAACAGGCGAACAAACAGTGACAGGTTCATCATCATTTCCATGTATGGAGAGCCGGGTATGAGATGAATCAACGGGCGGTGGCGAAACTCCGTTGACGGAGCGGTGCGTATCCGGCCATGGAACGGCAAATCGCGCAGGTCCGCGGGCTTGCGGATTGGACTGCCGAAAAGTCGGGATTCATGAGAAGATTGACGCTTAGGGTTGAGCGTGCGCGGCGGGTCCATTCTGAAAAACGCCGCACCATGCATTGATTCCATTTCCGGCGCTACGTTAACCATCTTTCGAAAAAGAGTGACGCGATGGATTTGAAAACGATTTTCACGAAGACCGCCAAAGGCGTCACGCAAGTCAATCAGAAGACGCAGTCGCTCTCGCGCGACCTGATGAAGGTGCTCAAGGCGATCGACGGCAAGTCTAACGTAACTGCCCTGTCGGGCAAGGCCGATTATCCGGTGCCCGCGCTTGAAAAGGCGCTCACGGCGCTGCAGAAAGAAGGATTCATCAAGGTCTTCGAAGTCAAGCAGGAAGTGCCGCTTACCGATTTCGGCGGCGATGACGACGATTTTGATTTCACCGCACCGAAGAAGATGCCGCCGAAGCCGGTGGTGGATTTCAATGCCACGCAGGGATTCAAGCCGTCGCAGTATCGAACCCCCGCGTCCTCGGACCAGGTGGAGCGCGCCAGTGCGCCGGCGCAATCGTTCACGCCGGCTCCGCCGCAGGTAGACCCGGCGCTCGAGGCCGCACTGGCCGCGGCCCGCGAGAAAGCACAGACCGAGGCGCGTGCCAAGGCAGAACGCGAATCGCAGATTCGCGCCCGGCTTGAAATCGAGGCGCGCTCCAAGCGTGAAGCCGAACAACGCGCCATGGAAGAGGCCAAGCGCGCGCAGATCGCCGCCGAAAAGGCCCGCCTTGACCTCGAAGCCAAAATGGCTGCCGAGAAGAAACAGAAGGATTCCATATCGGACACGCGCGACCGCCTGACGCGCGAGCAGATCGAGAAAGAATCGCAACATCAACGCGCGCTCTCCGAGGCGCGTGCCAAGGCCGAGGCGGAAGCGCATGCGCTGGCCCAGGCGCGCGTCAAGGCCGAGGCGGAGGCGAAGGCCCTTGCGGAAGCGCGTATGCAGGCCGAGGCCGCCGCCAAGAAACAGCAAGAAGAAGTAGACGCGGCCCAGCGTGAATTGCGCCACCAGTTGAAAGAAGAAATCGAGGCCAAGATCCGCGCCGAAATGGCGGAAAAACTCTCCGTTGATCTCGAGGAGGGCAGTCGCGCCGAAGTCGAAGCCGCGGTGATGGAAGAGGCCCGCGAAGAAGCGCGGCAGATGCTGGAAGTCCGCCTTCAGGAGGAACGCGTGTCCCTGACGCGCGCCACGGAGGATGCCAAGCGCACCGCCGAAGAGGCGGCCAAGTCCATGCTCGCGGAGCAGGAAAAACGCATTCGCGCGGAAATGGAAGCGCAGATCGCCGCCATCACCGCCGAGAAAACGAAGGTCGAGGTCGAGGCGCGCAAGGCGGCCGAAGAGCAGGCCGCGCTCGCCGCCAAGGCCGCTGCCGAAATGGCGGTGAGGCTAAAGGCCGAGGAGGATGCGCGCAGGGCGGCCGAGGAAGAAGCCGAAACCCGCAAGAAGGTGGAAGCACAAAACCGGTTGCGGATGGAAGCCCGGGCGCGGGAAGAGGCCGAAGCACGCGCCAAGTCCGATGCCGAGATGCAGGCCAGGCTGGCGGCTGAGAAAGAAGCCAAGGTGCAGGCCCAGGCGCGCGCCATGATCGAAGCCGAGATGCGCGAAAAATCGGATCGCGAGAACCAGATCAAGTTTGAGAGCGAGCGGCAGGCACGCGAAGAGGCCGAGCAGAAAGTGGCCACCGAGGTCAAGGCGCGCGAAATCGCGTCGCGCGCGGCGGCCGAGCAGGCGGAAGCCCGCCAGCGAGTGGAACGGGATGCGCAATTGCGCCTGGCCGAGGAACGCCGGGAAGCCGATGCCCGCCTCGCCGACGAGCGCCGCGAGGCCGACGAGCGCCTGAATGTGGAACGTGCGGCGCGTGAAAAGGCCGAGGAAAAGTCCCGTGCCGAAGAAGAAGCCGAGGCCCGGCAGCGTGCCGCGCAGGTGGCACGCCTCAAGGAACTTGCCGAACAACACGAGTATGAGGTGTCGCAGGGCATCGACCCGGATGCCGCCAAGAAGGCCAAGCGCTACACCAAGAAGAAGAGCGGCAGCCCGCTGCGCTGGCTTCTGGTCGGCACGGCGCTGCTGGCGATCCTGGCGGTGGGGGCGGTGCATTTCGTGCCGCTGGGCGCCGTCAATTCGCGTTTCGACAAGGCGCTGGCGACCTGGATTCACGACGACGTGTCGTCGAGCGGCCTGCGCATCGCGCTGCTGCCAAGCCCGCACGTCAACCTCGACCAGCTGGCGCTGGGAAAGGTGCTCGACGCCAAGGCGACCAGCGGCAAGATAAGCATGGATGTCAGCACCCTGTTTGGCGATAAATTTGTCATCGATACACTCGAACTGTCCGGGGTGACGATTGGCCCGGAGGCACTGTCGCGTGCGCTGAAATGGGCGGATCCGGAAGGCCGGGGCACGGGTATCGAGATCGGCAAGATCGCCTTGCGCAGCGCGAAGATTGAAGTCAAAGGCGTTGCCATCAGCGATTTCGACGCCGATATCCGGTTTGACAAGGCCGGAAAGATCATCAAGGCCAGCGCGCGCGCCAGGGACGGCAAGTGGACGCTTGATATGTCGCCCAACAAGGCCGTCAGCGGCGACGCGCCGGCTGCCAGTGGCGAATGGGTGGTGGAATTTACTGGCCGCAACCTCAACCTTCCCATGGGGGCTCCGCTGCCTTTCAGCAGCATCACGGCCAAGGGCGTGATGTCGGGCGAGTCAATGACTTTTCCGCAGGTCGACGCCAAGTTGTTCGAAGGTTCGGCGACCGGCAATCTGCGTGTTGACTGGAAGCAAGGGCCGACGTTCAGCACGGAATTCACGGCGGAGAAGATCAAGGTCGATCAATTGACCGATGTCTTCACGCGCGATGTTGCCCTGAATGGCCGGCTCGAAGGACAGTTCACCGCTTCGGGCGGTGCCCTGACCATCGCTGAATTGTTCGACAAACTGACCGTGCAGGGCGTGTTTGTGGTGAAGGATGGCTCGATCGGTAACGTCGACCTGGTGCAGGTGATGCGTTCGCCGGGCAGCGTCGGCGGGCAGTCCAAGTTTGCCGAACTCAACGGGCAGCTGCGCATTGCCGACGGCGTCATTCACTACGACAAGCTGAAGTTGACGGGTGGCGTGCTGCTCGCCAACGGCAACGTCAATGTCGTCAACAGCAACAGCACGTTGTCCGGCAGTGTGAACGCCGAGATTCGTTCCAGCGTCGCGCAGGATCGCGGCACGTTCAACGTGACCGGAAAGGTTGCCCGCCCGGCGTTGAAGCGCGGAGGCTAGCGGCGGGCATCTCACGCGACGCCGGCAGATGCCGGCGTGCGGGATTGCCCGGCGATTCGGCAATTGCGCCGGGCTTGGAACTGTGTGCCGGGGAATTTACAGAGCAGAACCCTGCAGCACTGGCGCGGCTCGCAGACCGAAAATGGCTGACAAGGCGCGCCGATTGGCGATCCCGCTGTCAGGCGCGCGGCAAAGCAGCAATTTCCGGCGTGCAATGAAGCGTATGGCCCGGGCAACTTGTTAAACTAGGCAACCTTTTCACCCATGTTCCGCCCGAATCACGCCGATTTCGGCGGGCCCGATCCGGCAGAAAAGAATTTCAGTCGCCCTCCACGCATCGGCAAGCTTCGATTTTCGACATGACCAACGCATCCATATCCCAAGCGGCGAATCCGCCAGGCGCCGCTGCCGCGAAGTACACCGAAGAGCCGGTAATCTGGATCCATCGCTGGAATCCCGGCCTGATGTCGTTGCGCGTGAAGCGTGATCCCGGATATGTTTTCAACCCCGGCCAGTTTGCGCGCATCGGCATCCGCAAGGATAACGGCGACATCATCTGGCGGGCCTACTCAATTGTATCGGCGCCCCACGAGCGCTTTCTGGAGTTTTTCCTGGTGGTCCTGCCAAACGGGGAGTTCTCCAGCCGTGTCGGCAAATTTGCGGTGGGCGACAGTCTGCTGGTGGAGCACATGCCGCAGGGATTCCTGACCATCGATCGCTTCAAGCAGCCCGGCCGCGAACAGGATCTGTGGCTGATCTCGACCGGCACCGGCCTGGCGCCTTATATCTCGATGATGCGCGATGCAACGGCGTGCTGGCGATTCGAGAATATCGTCCTGGTGTTGTCGGTGCGCGAACGGCACGACCTCGGCTATATCGACGAGCTCGAGCGCCTCGCAGCGACCTATACCGAGGAGCATGTGGCGAAATTCCATTTCGTGATCACCGTAACGCGCGAGACTTTGCCCAACGCATTGCACGGCCGCATCACCACGCTGCTGGAATCGGGCGCGCTGGAATCGGCAGCCGGTGTCGCGCTCAGTACCGATCGGTCGCGCTTCATGCTGTGCGGAAACCCCGACATGGTGGAAGGTATGCGCGCATTGCTGAAGGCGCGTGGATTCCGCATGAACCGGCGCCTCGAGCCCGGGCATATCATTGTGGAAAACTATTGGTAGGGCGGCGCACACCACACTCGATGCCGCCCCGGTCATGCCCAACGCGGGCCGCCGCGGTGCCAAATCCTGCCTGTCGCCGCGCCGCTTTTACCCGATGCTATCGTGGCCTGGCCCGGCAGGTCTAACCTGCAGACACCCACGCCGGAGCCATGAATGCCGATGACAATTCCTGAACCTGCCCGTTCCCGACTGGGTCCGGCGCTACTCGCCGTGTGTTTCCTGCTGGTGGCGTGCGCGACACCACCCGTCGAGGTACCGAAACCCGCGCCGCTCGTGGTCGCGCCGCCCCCGCCTCCGCCACCCCGCAAACCTGCACCCCCGGTCGCCGCGGTCAAGCTCGTCACGGAAACATTTTTTGGCCAGAGCGTCACCGACCCATACCGATACATGGAAGACGGCAACAACCCGCAGGTCCGCGCATTCCTGCAGGGGCAGGGTGAATTCGCGCGCAAGTCGCTCGATGCCCTTCCCGGCCGCAAAGCCATGCTCGCCCGCATCAACGCCTTGTCCGAGTCGGGCGTCGCGATCAATGATGTGCAGTTGACCGGTGAGGGCGCCCATCCGCGCGTGTTCTATTTCAAACTCTCTCCCGGCGATCAGTCGCGAAAACTCTTCGTGCGCGATGGTTTTGCCGGCGCCGAGCGGCTGCTGTTTGATGCCGCGGGCATTTCCCAGCCCGGGCTGCCGGCCTCCATTGATGCTTTCGTCGCGGCACCCGACGGGCGCCACGTCGCGGTCGGCGTCGCGACCGGGGGCGCGGAAGGCACCAGCCTGCGCATCGTCGATGCCACGACCGGACATGACACGGGCGTGGTGATCGGCCGCGTCGGTTTTGCCGCGCTAACGTCCTGGGCACCGGACGGAAAGTCCCTCTTCTACAATCGCCTGCCCGAGCCCCGGGCCGGCGTGCCGGCGAACCGCTTTCTTCACAGCATGGTGTACCGGCATATGCTCGGACGGCCGCTGGACAAGGATGAGCAGGTGTTAGGCCCGGGGCTCGATACCCGGATCAACTTCGCCGACATTGATATTCCAAGCGTCATGATGACGGCCGACGGCCGGTTTCTCGTCGGCCAGGTCAGGCATGGCGCGTCCCGCGATATCACGCTGTATGTCGCCAACGTGATGACGTTTGCGCAAGGACAGAGCTGGCGCAAGGCGGTTGAGCCGAAAGACGAAGTCACCTCGTGTGCCGTACACGACACCGCACTGTACCTGCTCAGTCACAAGGATGCGCCGCGCTACAAGGTCGTGCGCACCAGCATCCAGCGCCCCGATATCGACAAGGCGACCACCATCGTCCCGCATGGCGATACCGTGATCCGGGAGTTGGCGGTCGCCCAGGACGCGTTGTACATACGTGAACTGTACGGCGGTGTCGACCGCCTGCAACGACTCAATTTCAGTCAAAGCGTATTCAGTGGCGGCAAGCTCGAGTTTGTGCGCCTGCCTTTCGATCTGGCGATACGCCAGATGATCACCAGCCCCAAGCGTGCCGGCGCGCTGCTGCGGCTAGAGGGCTGGACCGAGGCGCCGCGCTACGTCAACATCGAGGAGCGCAGCGGCAACCTGGCCGACACCCGGCTGCAGCCGAAATCGAATGTCGATTTCGATCCGATTGACGAGGTCCGCCTGACGGTCACGTCAAGGGACGGTACCAGGATTCCGCTGTCGCTGATGTACAAGAAGGGCACCACACTCAACGCCGACCGGCCCACGCTGCTGCGCGCATTTGGTGCCTACGGCATCACCCAGGCGCCGGCATTCTCGCCGACCACGCTGGCATGGCTGGAGCGCGGCGGCATCATCGGCACCTGTCATGTGCGCGGCGGTGGAGAATTCGGCGAGGCCTGGCACAAGGCGGGGCAATTGCTCGCCAAGCCCAACGCCTGGCGCGATCTGATCGCCTGCGCCGAATACCTGACCGAACGACGCTTCACCCGCAAGGAAAAACTAGCCATTGACGGAATTGGCGCGGGCGGCATCGTCGTCGGCCGCGCAATGACCGAGCGGCCCGACCTGTTCGCGGCCGTTGTGTTGCGTGCCGGCGTGCTGGATGCATTGCGCGCGGAATTCACCCCCGGCGGCGCGCCGGACATTGCCGAATTCGGCAGCGTGCGGTCCGATGCGGGATTCAAGGCGCTGCATGGGATGAGTTCGCTGCACCACGTGAAGGACGGGACGAATTACCCGGCGGTATTGCTGATGCATGGCGTGCATGACCCGCGGGTGGCGGCATGGCATTCGGCAAAGATGGCGGCACGCCTGCAGGCGGCCACCGCCGAAGACCGCGATGCCAACCCGGTACTGCTGAGACTGGATTACGATGCCGGACAGGGCATCGGCTCGAGCCGCCTGCAACGCAACACACAGACTGCCGACATCTATTCTTTCCTGTTGTGGCAGTTTGGTGACCCGGCCTTTCAGCCGAAATGAGCGGGAGCAATCGAGATTGACAAACATGGCCGATAAAATTGTCCGCGAGTTCAATCACACCCTGTTGTGGCCCATCACCCTGCGGCCGCTGCGGCGCGAGGCGGGCCGAGAGGCGGTTTCCTTCTGGGACATGCTGAAGCGCCGCCCGGGACCGTGGGAATTTGTCGATGACGCCTTGTTGATCGAAGACGAGTCCTGTCTCGCCGGCTATGAGGAGTTCGTCTATTTCCTGCCCTATGTGCAGCGCTTTCTCTATGGCGTCGGCGATGAAGGGCGCGGCGCCCAGTCATCGCTGCATACTTTTCAGCGCCACGACCTGAAAGAAGTACGCCTCAAGACCGAACCCGATGCCGCGGAAATCACGTTGCGGGTCCAACGCGCGCGCTTGTACTTCTTTTATGACATCGACGTCGCCCTGGCCGTTCTAGAGGTAGCCGGGGAGAACATCGCTCTCGATACTGCGGTCGAGATCATGGATCGCTTCGGCCGGCCCTATCCGCCGGCATGGGAGGCGAACGGCCAGGGGGCGCATTGCCTGCACAGCGTCGAATTCTGGGGGCGCGATGCGGCCGGCGCGCCGGTGCTGCTTTCCCGGTCCGACTACGGAGACCGCGAAAAATACCTGGAGCTGGTGCGAAACCAGCGCCAGACGCCGCTGTCGCTGCATTGGGAATACTTCCTGTCGCCGCTGATTCCCGCCTATCTTCCCGGCGGCGTGATGAAGTACTACCAGATCGAGAACAAGCGCATCCCGATCATGAGCTACCTGTCGTTCGACGACCCGCTCGTGCTGACGCGCGGCGACATGATACGCATCGGCTTCGCCGCCAAATGGGCGGAATCGGCGAGCTTGCCGTATGCCTCCGGATTTCTCGACGGCTTTGAACGCGAGTACGCCTACGACCGCTACTGGGACCCGCACAACCGCGCCGCCGGAATGAGCACGCGCTATTTCTTCTGCGGCGTCGGTTTCTCGATGATCACGCCCTATCGGCCGCACGACCTGTTGCTGCGGCAGTTCCGCCACCAGTTTTTCCAGATCGGCCTGATCGCGCATTTCCACAAGGCCTCGCTGCTGTCGCTGTCCAACCGCTTTTCACGCGCGGTGGAGCGGCTCAATGTGCGCGATTTCGAATCGGTCAAGCAATTCAAGAAACACGTGCGTGAAACGCTGGAGGTGTTCCTGCGCTTCAACCACCGCTACTGGTTCCACGAAATCTCCACGCAGGTGCAGGCCAGCGATTTCTTCAAGCGCTGGAGCCATCAACTCGGCTCGGACGCGCTCTACAGTGAAGTGCGCGAAGAGGCGCGCGATATCAACGAGTATCTGGATACCGACCGCGCCCGCAAACAGACCGATAACGCCATGCGCCTGACCGTGGTGTCTTCATGCGGCATGGTCGGCACGGTGGTGACCGGGTTCCTGGGCATGAACCTGTACAGCCATGCCGACCTGCCGGTCATGGAAAAACTGCTGATCTTCCTGATCGTGTTCGTGCCGACCATGGCGCTCGGCATCTATACGGTCGCGATCTCGAGGCGCCTGGCCAATTTCATGGAGGCACTCTCCAGCGAAGGGCTGACCTCGAAGGAAAAACTCGATACCTTCCGGCAGATCTGGTATTCCAGCAAGCGTGAACAAGTGAAAGAGCGGCGCGACAAGGCGGGCGCAGGGTTATTGTCGGATTAGTTCCATCCTGCGCACCTGGCGGTTCTTCATGCGGCGACGCTTTTCTTCGATGCGAGAAGAAGCCGCGTCGCCGGCGCGCCCAAAGCATCACTCCCGGGCATTTCGCTACTTGCTCTTGCTGCCGAAAGCGATTCCCGGCATTTCCTTCACGCTGTAACCGTCCGGCACCATGAACAAACTGGCGGGCGGCTCGCTGCGCTTCACATTCGCCAGGCGATAGATCGATTCCCCCAAACGCGGATCGCTGTGCCGCGAGTAGACGACTACCTGCAGGTCGGGCGATGTCCAGGTTTCGGTGCTGACGACGATCGGATTCTTGTTGCCGATTTCGCCGGCCGGTATCGTGTAACTGGTCGACTTGCCGTCGGCGCGCACCCCCTCGAAATCCTTGCTGCCCAGTTGCGTCGTGACTGATTTGGCGGACCATTTCAGATCCTGAAACGACATGCCGATCGGCCCATTGCGCACCGTTTCGCTGATTGCATGGCCGATCGATTCACCGTCGCTGAAATGGAAAGCATGGGTACCGGCCTGCCCGGACCCGGTGTTCGCGCGCAGGACTTGCACTTTCACCTCCTCGCGCACCTCTTTCTTTCCGTCGGCGGCCGGCGATTCGATGCGCTTGACGATGATCTCCTCGCCCGGCTGGCCGCGCTCGATGATCTGCACCTTGCCATCCTTGACCATGGACTTGGCCTTTTCCTTGATCTCTTCGATGCGCTTGTGCAGGTCCTTGTCGAGGGCAAGCCGGGTCGCCGATTTCTTCGCTGGCGAGAGTACATAGCGGGTGCCTTCAACGGCATCCTGAATATGCACCGACTTTACGTCGCCCTTGCTGTCGCGGGTCTCCTGCCGGGTGCGGCCGGCGCTGTCGCGATAGGCCATGCTTGCGGTCCGGCGGCTGATCTGGTTGCCATCCGGCAGTGCCTGCACTTTCTCGGAGATCACCTCCGCGCTGTACGGCGCGTTCTTCACGTTCCGGGCCATCGGCATGGCCGCGGAACCGGCGAATGCCTCGGACATGGCCGTCGAGACGATCATGTTGACGTCAGGCATATCCGCGAAATCGAATTGCCGGCCCGAGGTGATGATTTTCAGTTCCTTTTTCTGGCTGCCGGGCGTCCCCTGGGCGATGACCAGGTCGGCTGCGCCCTGCCCGTTGTCGATGGTGACATCGCTGTCGATGATCACGCTGCGGAATTCGCTGCGGCTGTCGGGCGCCGGCGCGGCGTCCATGGCAACGGCGGCCGCGTGGCTGACGCTGCACGAACCGCTGCAGAGCATGGCGGCGAGGAGGGGAGCTAAGCTGAATTTCATGTGATTCTCCAGTCGGGGGTTATGTGTTGTTGCGCATGCAGGTATTCGGAATCAGGGAAGGAAGCGCATGGCCAGCGGCTGGCCGTTGGCGCTCACCAGCATTTCGGCGCGCATCGACTCGCCGGCCACGTCCGGCCCGACCGGCACGCCATACGAAGCGAGCCACATGCGCGGCACGACGGTTTCAATCAGGCGCGGCTGCGGTTCAAGGGCAATCTGTTCAAGCGATTCGAGCGCGATGAATGGCGTATCGGCAAGCAGCCGCGCGCCGGCCGATGTGACGGCAAGGCCAGGCTCCAGAACGGGACGCGCCATCGGCGCCAGTACCATCCACGCTGACATGCCGACACTCGCCGCCAGCGCAAAGCCGGGCGCGAACCATTGCGCGATCATGTCGCGGCGGCGCCGGGCAGCATGATGGGCCCTGAAAGCGGATATCAGTTTCGTTTCCAGGTGCGCCGGCGCGGCCAGCGATTCGGTCGCGGCCCGAAGGCTGTCGAGGCGATCGTCGAGCAGGCGCTCCTGTGCCGCGCTCGGTGCGCTGGCCGTGTGGGGGAGATTGCCGGGTGGGCTCATGGTCGGGCCTCCAGTGGATGCGGATGGGTCTGGTGTGGCGCCGCGGCCAGCGTTTCGGGAAACTCGGGCTGCAGCAATTCCACCAATTTGGCGCGAGCCCGCGACAGGCGCGAGCGCACGGTGCCGAGGTCGATATGGCAGATCTGCGCGATCTCCACATAGGAAAGATCGTGCATCTCGTAGAGGATCACCACATCGCGATAGTGGGGGGCGAGTTTTTGCAGGGCGCGCCACACCGCCTCGGCCTGCTCCGTGTCCAGCATGCGCTGCGCGGGTTGTGGCGCGGGATCGACAACCAGGTCGTCCGGGTTTTCGTCTTCTTCTCCGTCCGCCCGCGACCGCGGGACAAACCGGAATTGCGCTTCCTCGCGCTTCAGCAACAGGTTGCGGGCGACGCCAAACAGGAACCCCTGCAGGACGCCGCGGCTCGGGTCGAACTTGAATGTGTTGGCCAGCAGGCCCATGAAAATCTCCTGGACGATATCCGCCGCCGTGTCGGGTGAGCCGCATCGCAGCAATGCGAAGCGATATAAAGGCGCCTGGTGGCGGCGATACAGCGCCTCGAACGCGGCGGCGTGGCCGCGTCGCATGTCGGTGAGCAGCGCCAGATCTTCGGCAGGGTCAGTCAAGGGCATGTTTTCTCGGCGAGTTTCCGGTATTCCCGGCGACGGCCGAAAAAGTTCCAGCAAATGGTGATTTATCCGCGTAAAGTCAATACCGGGCCCATGTTACAGACACCATTCAGGAATTGGCATGAAGATACTTCGGCGCGGCGGCGTACGCATTCTCGCGGTGTTCCTGCTGTTTGCACTGATGCCGGCGTTGAATGCGGCGACGTCGCAGCCGCTGGCCGGATCCGCCGGCGCGGAAACACTTTCGACGGCCGACCGGCAGAAAATCCAGCGTGTCATTGCCCTGCAAATCCGGGCCTTTGAACGCAACGACGAGGCCGTCGCATTTTCATATTCGACGCCGGAGACCCGCAAATATTTCGGTTCCTCGCGGACCTTCATGGACATGGTCCGCGACAACTATTCCGTCCTGTACATGAACACCTCGCGGGCATTTCTCGACGCCGCGGTGATCGACGGCCAGGTCATCCAGCCGCTGCGTATCGTCACCCCCGGCGGTGAAACGCTGGTGGCGCTGTATACGCTTGAACGCCAGCCCGACCGGGAATGGCGCATCGGCGGCTGCGAACTGGCGCCGTCGAACTTGCAGTCCACCTAGCCCGCATATTTCATGGGGCTGGCCCCTCCCCAAGGCGGGCCTCGCAGGGCGTTTTTTTCGTGGCATCGAATCCAATTTGTACCGGCCATTGGCGCCGGGCCTGCGCATTCGATTGCGGGTCGCTGGACATGCGCTTTT
>JBDTSU010000064.1:0-13370 GCA_039930965.1 Betaproteobacteria bacterium | reverse complement strand
TTTGCGTGACATGGTTTGATCCTCCCGATTTGATCGCGAGGGCAGCGCCCGCGCATGGCCGAAAAATTAACGCAATGTTCATGCCGAAAAATTAAATTGATATTTGTCAATAAGTTACCCCCCCCGCAGCGTGACGGGACGGGTTGTAAGAAATTCCGACGCCCGTGTTACCTGTCCATACCGAAAACGTTTTGCGCGATATGCGTCGGCAGGCCCGGATGGAGTGAAATGAAATCCGCGATTCAATGTCCGCACATGCCACGTTCTTCGTGGATAGCGCGCTCCTTCTTGCTTGCGACGGGTGGCCTCGGTTCGATCAAAAATTGCATGGAAAATTCATGTCAACACTCGTGCACTGCGGCGTTTCGGCATAAAAGGCCCGGGGAGGCGCGCTGGTGCTTGTTTCCCATTTTTTTGGCGTCGCCCGAACCCCTGCACTCTTCTGCGTGATCGGTTTTTCCATCGGCGTTTCCTACTCTCTCGCGCGATCAAAGTGCTACCATTTGCTCATGATTGATTGGTCTTCCTGTCCGGTCATTGAGCGCGATCCAGATCGCGTCAGCGGCGCCTGGGTTTTCCGTGGCACTCGGGTACCCGTTGCCGCGTTGTTTGAGAACCTTGAAGAAGACGCTTCCGTCCACGAGTTCCTTGAATGGTTCCCCGGCGTTTCTTTGTCCCAGGCTCGCACGGTCCTTGAGCACGCTGCCCGTTCCACGACTTTGGCGGCATAGGTGCGCGTTCTTTTTGACCAAGGGACGCCAGTTCCTTTGCGGAAAGCTTTATCAAACCACAGCGTCTCTACGGCGTACGAGCTTGGTTGGGCCACTCTCAATAATGGCGAACTATTACATTCCGCTGAAGTTGTAGGTTTCGAGGTGCTTGTCACCACAGACACCAATCTCCGATACCAACAAAACCTCGAGGCCCGGCAAATTTCCATCGTCGTCCTGTCGACAACGAGTTGGCCTCGCATTCGCGATTCGCTTGAGCGAGTCACCGATGCGGTCGACTCTGCGTCAGCCGGAAGTTTTGCTGAGGTCGCCATTCCGTAAGGCGGCGGCGCCGCCTTCCAGCCGGCATGGGCTGACGATTCCCGCGCAATTGTGTTGCTAGCTTCCCGCCAGCGGATTTTTCGGATCGTCCCAGCTGCGCGGATCTTCCAGCGGTTCCAGATGGGTCAGCACCTCGACGTTGGGCGCCTGCCGGTTGATCTCATTTTCGATGCGCTCGACCAGGTCGTGGCCGGCCTGCACGCTCATGCCGCCGGGTACCAGGATATGCACATCGATAAAGTGCTTGCGACCCGCCTGGCGGGTACGCAGGGCATGGTAATCGCAGCCTTCGTGCCGCAGGGTCTCCAGCACGCGCACGATCACCTCGCGCTCGACGTCCGGAATCGCTTTGTCCATCAGGCCGTCGAAGGAGCGCTTGATCAGCCGCCAGCCCGTCCAGAGTATCTGCAGGGCCACCACCACCGCGACGATCGGATCGAGCCGCCACCAGCCGGTGACGGGGACCAGCAGCACCGCGACAATGACGCCGGCGGTGGTCCACACATCCGCCAGCAGGTGATGGGCGTCGGCCTCCAGCGTGATCGAGCGGTGGGCGCGCGCGCCCTTGAGGAGGAACCAGGCGCACAGGGCGTTGGCGCCCGCCGCCAGTACCGATAGCACCAGGCCGGGCCCGAGCGGCCCCAGCGGCATCGGTTCGATCAGTCGCGGCATGGCGCTGACGATGATGGCAACCGCCGCCACAAAGATCAGGCTGCCTTCAATGCCGCTGGAGAAATATTCGGCTTTCTCATGACCGAAGTTGTGATCGTCATCCGCGCCCGAGGAAATGTAGTGCAGTGTCCACAGCGCCACCAACGCGGCGGCGAGATTCACCAGCGATTCGATCGCATCCGACAGCAGACCGACCGAATCGGTGATCCACCATGCGCCAAACTTGAGGCTGATGGTCGCAATGGACGTGATGACCGACATCCAGGCGTAAAAGGTCGGCGAATGAACGCGGTCGGTATTCATGTTTCCAGCTCCGGCATGTTGGCAAAGAATCGCAGTGCCTCGGCGTTGGCGAGGGACTCCTGGTTTCGCACCGGAACGCCATGGACGATATTGCGCACCGCCAGTTCGACGATCTTGCCGCTACGGGTGCGCGGAATGTCCGGCACCTGGACAATCTTTGCCGGCACGTGGCGCGGCGTGGTGTTGGCGCGGATGGTTTCCCGGATCTTGCGGGTCAGGGCGTCGTCGAGATCGATGCCGGGTTTCAGGCGCACGAACAGAACCACGCGCACATCGCGCGGATGCGCCGGCGGCCAGTCCTGTCCGATAGCGAGGCTCTCCTCGATCTCGTCGAGCTTTTCGACCTGGCGATAGATCTCCGCCGTGCCGATACGTACCCCGCCCGGATTGAGCACCGCATCCGAGCGGCCGTGAATAATCAGCCCGTCGTGAACGGTGATTTCACAATAGTCGCCGTGCGTCCAGATATTGGCGAAGCGCTCGAAATAGGCAACGGCATAACGCCGGTCGCCGGGATCGTTCCAGAAGCCCAGCGGCATGCTGGGAAACGGGCGCGTGCAGACGAGTTCGCCTTTTTGGCCGCGAACCGGTTTGCCATTTTCGTCCACCACCTCCACCGCCATGCCCAGCAGCCGGCACTGCAGTTCACCGCGCCATACCGGCCGAATCGGGCATCCGCCGGCGAAGCACGCCAGAATGTCGGTGCCGCCGCTGATCGAAGCCAGGCACAGGTCGGGCTTGATGTCCCGGTAGACGTACTCAAATCCTTCCGGTGACAGGGGCGAGCCGGTAGACAGCAGCATGCGCATCGCATCAAGGTTGTGGGTCGCGGCCGGCCTGAGGCGCAGCTTGGCGATCGCGTCGAGGTATTTCGCGGAAACACCGAAGTGGGTGATCTTTTCTTCGGCGGCGAAATCGAACAGCACGCTGCCGCGGCCGAGAAAGGGCGAGCCGTCGTAGAGCATGACCGTTGCGTCGGCGGCCAGCGCCGATACCAGCCAGTTCCACATCATCCAGCCACAGGTCGTGTAATAGAAGACCCGGTCCTCCGCCTTGATATCGCAGTGCAGGCGGTGTTCCTTGGCATGTGTCAGCAGGATGCCGCCGGCGCGGTGAACGATACATTTCGGCACGCCGGTGGTGCCGGACGAATAGGCGATCACCAGTGGATGATTGAAAGGCAGCTGCGCGAAATCGATGTCGGCCGCGGTGAATGGCCCCACAAATTCCGCCCAGCCGACCGCCCGGTCGATGGCCGGCTGCTCCGCGCCGGATTGCACGTAGGACACCATCACCACGATTTCCACCGTCGGCAGGCGCGCCACCACTTCACGCACGGCATCGAGCGTGGAAATCTTCTTGCCACTGCCGAAGTACCCGTCGCAGGCAACAAACACTTTCGCCCCGACCTGGCCGAAGCGGTCGATGACCCCCTGCGGCCCGAAATCCGGCGAACAGGAGGTCCAGACGGCACCGATGCTGGCGGTGGCCAGCATGGCAATCACGGTCTCGGGAAGGTTGGGCAAATACGCGGCGACGCGATCGCCCGGTTGCACGCCGGCGTGCCGCAAGGCCTGCGCGAAGCGCGAGACTTCGTCGTACAGTTGCTGCCGGCTGAGCCGCCGCCTGGCCTTGTTCTCGCCGCGAAAAACGATCGCGTCGCATTCATCCCGCCGGCGCAGCAGGTTCTGTGCGAAGTTAAGGCGGGCGTCCGGAAAGAAACTGGCGCCCTGCATCCGGTCGCCATCGATGAGCGCTCGTTCACCGCGTGAGTCAGCGATGAGGTGCGAAAAGTCCCATACCGCCGTCCAGAAATCTTCGAGTTGCTCGATCGACCAGCGATGCAGTTCGCCATAGTCCCCGGCACTGACGCAGTAACGCGAATGCACGAAGCGCATGAAGGCCGTCAGGTTGCTGGCGGCAACTGCCTCTGGCGATGGTTTCCAGACGGGATGGTTAAGAAGCGGCATCGATGACGTCAGTTCCCGCGCGGGCAGACTGTCCGATTGATACTGGACAAATCGGCCGGCCGGAACGAATGTGAGCGCTACAGCGCGACCAGGAACTCGGCGGCGGTCTTTGCCTTGACTTCGTCAAGCGTCACGCCCGGGTGCAGTTCAATCAGCGACAGGCCCACCAGCGGCTTGACTTCAAACACGCACAGGTCGGTGATGATGAGGTTTACCACGCCCTTCCCGGTCAACGGCAATGAACACTTCTTGAGGATTTTCGAGGCACCGTCCTTGGAGCAGTGTTCCATCAGCACCACCACGCGCTTCACGCCAGACACCAGATCCATCGCGCCGCCGGGGCCCTTCACCATCTTGCCGGGCACCATCCAGTTGGCCAGGTCACCGTTCACGTCGACTTCCAGCCCGCCGAGAATGGAAAGGTCAATGTGCCCGCCGCGGATCATGCCGAACGAATCGGCGCTCGAAAAAAAGCTCGAGCCGGCGATGGTGGTGATGGTCTGCTTGCCGGCATTGATGAGATCGGGATCGACACTGTCCTCGGTCGGGAACGGACCGATGCCGAGCAGGCCGTTTTCCGACTGCAGATTCACGGTCATGCCCGCCGGAATGTGATTGGCCACCAGTGTCGGGATGCCGATCCCGAGGTTGACGTAGTAGCCATCGCGCAATTCCCGGGCGGCGCGCCTGGCCATCAGGTCGCGTATCGGCGAATCTTTTTTCGACGCGGCGGCGCCCGACACGGTCCGGAACTCGATGCGCTTTTCATACTTCGCGCCCTGGATGATGCGATCGACAAATATTCCCGGCGTGTGGATCTGGTCGGGATCCAGCTCGCCGATCTCCACCAGTTGCTCGACTTCCGCGACCGTCACCTTGCCGCAGGTGGCGATCATCGGATTGAAGTTTCTCGAGGTCTTGCGATAGACCAGGTTGCCGGCCTTGTCGCCCTTCCAGGCCTTGACGATCGACACATCGGCGTGGATGGCCTCCTCCAGCACATATTCCTTGCCGGCGAAATTATGCGTGTGCTTGTCCTCGGCCAGTTTGGTGCCGAATGCGGTCCGTGTGTAGAAACCCGGGATTCCTGCGCCCCCGGCGCGGAATTTTTCGGCTAGCGTACCCTGCGGCACCAGCTGGAGATCAAGTTCGCCCGCCAGCACCTGGCGTTCGAATTCCTTGTTTTCACCGACGTAGGACGCGATGACTTTCTTCACCTGCCGGGTCTTCAGCAACAACCCCATCCCGAAATCATCCACGCCAGCGTTGTTGCCGGCGATGGTGAGGCCGGTGGCGCCGCTCTCCACCAATGCGCCAATCAGATTCTCGGGAATGCCGCACAGGCCGAAGCCGCCTGCGGCAATGGTCATGTTGTCGTGAATGATTCCCGCCAGGGCGGATTTGGCATCCGCGTAGACCTTCGACTTGCTCATTTTCCGCTCCGGTAAGGGCGGGCGGTCCGCGACTCAATCGAGCGCGCCGCCCACCAGTTTCAAATCTGTCTTGTTGCGAACTGCCGCCATTATCGCCGCTTTGGCGCCGCTGACCATTGTCGCCAGGGACAGCGCCGCCGTATTAGGACGATCGATGATCTGGGCTTCCATGAACGGCACGTGAATGAAACCCGCACGGGTCGGATATTCCCGGCCGGCGATGTGATGGAGAACCCCGTAGATCAGGTGATTGCAGACAAACGTGCCCGCGCTGTTCGATACCTCGGCAGGCACGCCGGCGCGGGCCATGGCCGCGACCATTGCCTTGACCGGTACTGTGCAGAAATACGCCGCCGGCGCATTGGTGCGAATCGGCTGGTCGATCAATTGGGTGCCGGCATTGTCGGCAATGCGCGCGTCGTCGACATTGATCGCCACCCGCTCGACACTCATGCGCGATCGGCCGCCGGCCTGGCCGAAGCACAACACGACATGCGGCCGCCATTTGTCGATGGCCTTGCCGGCGACATCGATGGCCTTGCCGAATTCGGTCGGCACCCTGAGTTTCTCGATACGGTAGCCGGCAATGGCGTCGGGCAGCGCCTTGACGATTTCCCAGGACGGATTGATGCTTTCGCCGCCAAACGGCATGAAGCCTGTTACCAGCACCCGGCGAATGGCCCTCTGGATCATCGGTCGTGCTAGCGGGCGGTCCAGCCGCCGTCGATCGAATAGGCGCTGCCGGTGATCGATTGCGCGTTGTCGGAGGCGAGGAACAAGGCCAGCGCCGCCACCTGTTCGATGGACACGAACCGCTTTGACGGTTGCGGCACCAGCAGCACGTCGCGGATCACCGTCTCGCGCGGAAGGTTCTTTTGCGTGACCAGATCGACGATCTGCTTTTCGACCAGCGGCGTCAGCACAAACCCCGGGCAGATCGAATTCACGGTGATGCCGGTCTCCGCCAGTTCCAGCGCGACCGATTTGCTGAAACCCACCACGCCGTGCTTCGCCGCAACGTACGCGGACTTGTTCGGTGACGCCACCAGGCCATGCGCCGAGGCGATATTGATGATGCGGCCCCAGTTGCGGGCTTTCATGCCCGGGACGGCGGCGCGCGTGCCGTGGAACACCGACGACAGGTTGATGGCGATGATCGCGTCCCATCTTTCCGGCGGAAATTCCTCGACCGGCGAGACAAACTGGATGCCGGCATTGTTGACGATGATGTCGAGGCCGCCGAACGCCCTTTGCGCCTCCGCCACCATGGCCGTGATGTCGGCAGGCTTGCTCATGTCTGCCGCCGAGTAGGCGACCAGCACACTGTGCTCCGACGCGAGGCTCGAGCGAATGCTCTCGATTTCCGTCGCGTCGCCAAAACCGTTCAGCATGATATTGGCGCCCGCGCCGGCGAAGGCACGCGCGATGCCCAGGCCAATGCCGCTGGTGGAACCGGTGACCACGGCGGATTTGCCGGAAAGTTGTTTGCTCATGTCGACCTCATTCTAAATATGGGTGTCATTCTGAGGAGCCCGCGACGAAGAATCTGGCAAATTCCACTGCGCGGATAGCTCGGCCCATGCTGCATTTACCGATTCAATCAACGCGATCTTTTTCGCGCGTAACCAGCCTTTCAGTTGCTTTTCTCTTTCAATTGCCGCTTCGATGCTGTTGGTGTGTTCGACGTAGACCAATCGATCCACGTTATAGGGCGCGGTGAATCCTGGAATTAAATGCTGTTTGTGCTGCCAAAGACGCTTCTCAAGGTCGTTCATCACTCCGATATATAGCACGCGTTTCTTGCTGGACAGAATGTAGACGTAGTAGTTTCGATCCAGCACGGTTTACTCCACCAGATTCTTCCCCGGATAAAGCCCGGGTCAGAATGACAATTCGTCAGGGGTCACGCAGCATTTCCACGTGTGGGATCCCGTCTTCCATATACATCTCTGAGACTGTCCTGAATCCAAAGTCCTCGTAAAACTTCTCCAGCCGCTGCTGCGCGCCGATGCGATTGGGCCGACCGGGATAGAGATTCTCGTGGCGTTGCACGGCTTCTGCCATCAATATTTTTCCGTAGCCTTTTGCCCGGAACGCCCGCGGCGTAACAACCCGCCCGATGGACGGCTCGCTGAACTTGATGCCTGGGTCGACAATGCGGCAATAGGCCGCCAGATCGCGCCCGCCGTTCAACTCTTCCCAACCAATCAGGTGCCACGACTGCAAATCCGCGCCGTCGTTGTCCTGGAACGGGCAATTTTGTTCCATCACGAATACGTCAACGCGCGCCGCGGATGCGGCATACCAGTCCCGAATCGGCAAATCATCGAACCTCGCAAATTGCCACTGCAGCATGGCGCTATTTGACTTTCGACAGGTGCAGCCAGGTCTCCACTACCGAATCCGGATTCAGCGACATCGATTCAATACCTTCCTTCATCAGCCATTCCGCGAGGTCAGGAAAATCGCTGGGGCCCTGGCCGCAGATGCCGACATATTTGCTTTCCTTGCGGCAGGCCTGGATCGCCATGGCGAGGATACGCTTCACGGCGGGGTCGCGCTCGTCAAAACCGTCCATCACCAGGCCCGAATCGCGATCGAGCGCCAGCATCATCTGCGTCATGTCGTTGGAGCCGATCGAAAAACCGTCGAATCGCTTGAGGAATTCATCCGCGAGAATGGCATTGGAGGGGATCTCGCACATCATCACGATGCGCAGCGCATTCTTGCCCCGTTCAAGGCCGAACGCCTTCATGATCTCGATCACGGTGTCCGCTTCCTTCAAGGTGCGCACGAACGGGACCATCAATTCAACATTGGTGAGGCCCATGGTGTCGCGGACGTACTTCATGGCCTCGCATTCGAGCTTGAAACAGTCACGGAACGAGGCGGCGATGTACCGCGACGCGCCGCGGAAACCGAGCATCGGGTTCTCTTCGGTGGGTTCGTAGCGCGGTCCACCGATCAGGTTCCGGTATTCGTTCGACTTGAAATCGGAGAGCCGGACGATGACTTTCTTCGGCCAAAAGGCGGCGGCGATCGTCGCCACGCCTTCAATCATCTTCTTCGTGTAGAACTCGACCGGGTTGGCATAGCCGCGCGCGCGCCGGGCGACTTCTTCCTTCAAGTCCATCGGCAGGCGCTCGTATTCGAGACATGCCTTGGGATGAATGCCGATGGTATTGGAAATGATGAATTCGAGCCGGGCGAGGCCGACGCCCTCATTGGGTAACTGTGCAAAATCGAAGGCCAGTTCGGGATTGCCCACGTTCATGGCGATCTTCACCGGAATGGCCGGCATGTCGTTAAGCGCGATGGTCTGCACTTCGAAGCCGACCATGCCGCGATAGATATTGCCGTTGTCGCCCTCGCAGCAGCTCACGGTGAGGTTCTCGCCTTCGGCGACGACCTCGGTGGCGTGCTCGCAGCCGACCACGGCCGGGACACCGAGCTCGCGGGCGATGATCGCGGCGTGACAAGTGCGGCCGCCGCGATTGGTGACGATCGCCGACGCGCGCTTCATGACCGGCTCCCAATTGGGGTCGGTCATGTCGGTGACAATGACGTCGCCGTCGCGAAAGCGGCTGATCTCGTGCACATCCTTGATCACGCGCGCCGGGCCCCGCCCGACCTTGCCGCCAATGGCGCGGCCTTCGGCGATCTTTTCACCCTTTTCGGTCATTCGATAGCGTGTCAGGGTTTCCGTGCGCGATTCCTGCGATTTCACCGTCTCGGGACGCGCTTGCAGGATGTAGAGCTTGCCATCGCCGCCGTCCTTGCCCCATTCGATATCCATCGGCCGGCCGTAGTGCGCCTCGATTGACATCGCGTACCGGGCCAATTCCTCGACCTCCGCGTCGTTGAGCGAGAAACGCTCGCGTTCGGCCGGTGCGACTGGCTGGGTCTCGACCGATTTTCCAGCGGACGAGGTCGCGCCGAAGACCATTTTTTGCGCCTTGGTGCCCAAACCGCGCCTCAGTACCGCGGGCCTCGCGTTTTTCAGGCAGAGCTTGGAGACGTAGAACTCATCGGGGTTGACCGCGCCCTGCACCACCATCTCGCCGAGGCCATATGAAGAGGTAATGAAGACGACATCGCGAAAGCCTGATTCCGTGTCCATCGTGAACATCACGCCGGCGGCGCCGGTGTCGGAGCGCACCATGCGCTGCACGCCGGCGCTCAGCGCGACATCGGCATGCACGAATCCCTTGTGGACCCGATAGGAAATGGCCCGGTCATTGTAGAGCGACGCAAACACGTGGCGAATCGCTTCCAGGACGTGGTCGATACCCTTGATGTTGAGATAGGTCTCCTGCTGGCCAGCGAAAGAGGCGTCGGGCAGGTCTTCGGCGGTGGCCGACGAGCGCACCGCGAATGAGGCGTCGGGATGACCGTCTGTCAATGTCGCGTAGGCGTCGCGAATTTGTTTTTCCAGGCTGGGCTGAAACGGCGCCCCGGCCACCATCTCGCGCACCATGGCACCGGTTCGGGACAATGCCTCAAGGTCATCGACATTGAGGGTCTCAAGCGCGGAATTTATTTTTTCCGTCAGGCCGTTGAAGCTCAGGAACTCGCGAAATGCCTCGGCGGTGGTGGCGAAGCCGCCGGGAACCCGAACGCCAGCCTGCGACAGCTGGCTGATCAACTCCCCGAGCGATGAATTCTTGCCGCCGACCGTGGCGACATCGTGCATGCGAAGCTCAGCGAGCGACAGGACAAACGGGGACGGGGATGGGGACCGGGATGGTGATGATGACGGTGACGGTGAGACAGGGGTCGCGTTTGACATGTTGGCAGCCGGCAAGGGGAGAAATTGGGCGGGATGGGGCGGGACGGGGCGGGATCGGCGAAAATGCTGCAGTGCGGAATAAGGATAGAATTATAGCCGACGCAACCGAAACGATGAGACTCCGGATATGCCCAATCGCCGTACTGCCTTTTTCATCTCTGACCGCACCGGCATCACGGTGGAAATGCTGGGAAATTCATTGTTGACCCAGTTCGACAATGTTGAATTCCGGCGCATAACCCTGCCGTTCATCGATAACGTCGACAAGATCCGCGACGCGCTCAACCAGATTGAGACGGCGCGCAGCGAGTCCGGAAAGCGTCCGCTGGTCTTCACCTCACTGATGTCCAATGACCTGCGCGCTGAAATTGCCCGGGCAAACGCCATGGTGCTTGACTTGTTCGATCGCTTTATCGTGCCGCTGGAGGCCGAACTGGGGGTGAAATCGGCACATGCGGTGGGACGCAGCCACTCCGCCGGCAACTTCAAGGACTACAACCATCGCATCGAGGCGGTGAACTACACCCTGGCACATGACGACGGCATCACCAATCGCAACCTGGCGGAAGCCGACATCATCCTGGTGGGAGTCTCACGCAGCGGCAAGACGCCGACCTGCCTGTATATGGCGCTGCAGTTCGGGGTGAGGGCAGCCAATTACCCGCTGATTCCAGAGGATCTGGAAAAGATGAAGCTGCCGCCCTCGCTCCTGCCGCTCAAGCACAAGATTCGCGGACTGACCATCGTCCCTGAACGACTGCAGCAGATCCGTCAGGAGCGCAAGCCGGACAGCAAGTATGCGTCGCTGGACAACTGCAAATGGGAAGTTCAGGCCGCCGAGACGCTCATGAACAATGCCGGCGTGTCATTCCTCAATTCCACCACCAAGAGCATCGAGGAACTGGCGACGACCATCCTTCACGACGCGCGTCTGGACCGGCGGGTTTACTAGCGACGCCTGTCGCCCCAACCCTCGTTGTTGTAAGGACGCGACGACTGTCGTCGCGACGGGTCTATTTCGTTGAGATTCACCCCTGTTTGTGCCATGATTTCGTCCAGTATCCGGGCGACGGCCTTCGGGTGTTGCCAAAAAACTACAAGAATCTTGTTTCTACCCCTCGCAAGGAGCTTCCATGTCCCTCAAAAAACGTTTGATTCCCGCACTTGTTGGCGCCACGCTGGCGTTGAGTGCAACCGCCACCAGTGCAGTTTCATTCAATGGGGTTTTTATCTTTGGCGATTCACAATCGGATGCCGGCTATTTCCGCCCTTTCCTTTCGGCCATCGGCCTTCCCGCCAGCACGGTCGCGGGACTGGGGCGCTTCACAACCAACCCGGGACCGGTCTGGTCCGAACTGATTGCCCAGTACTATGGCGGCAACCCGAATCCGTCAAATGCGGGGGGTGGAATTTATGCCCAGGGCGGCGCAAGGGTTGCCGCAGACTCTACTTCCACGCCGCCGGTCGCAGCGACGCAACGACCGGTTTCGACCCAGGTCACCGAGTACCTGAGCAGCCACGGCGGGGTAGCCGACCCGAACGCGCTGTATGCACTGTGGGCCGGCAACAATGACATCTTTCAACTTGGTGCTGCGGGTGTGGCCTCCGCTGCGCCGGCCCTGGTCGCGCAGGCCGCCCGCCTGCAGGCTGCGGGTGCCCGCTACATCCTGGTATTCGGTTCGGGTGACGGCGGCAAGGCACCCGGCTCAATCCTGGGTGGCCCCGCGGCAATCGCCCAGGGCACGGCAGCCACGGCCGGATTCAACACCCTGCTGTTCACCGGACTGAAATCGTCCAACATCAAGGTGATTCCGGTCGATACCTTTTCCCTGATTAATGACGTGATTGCCAACGCCAGTGCATTCGGCATCTCCAACACGACAGGCGTCGCATGCGCGCCTTTCCCGCCGTTCGCCAGCCCCACTCCTTCCGCGCAATTCTGCGGTGCGGGGAATCTTGTGTCGAGCAATGCGGCATCGACCTATCTGTTCGCCGATTACACCGGACACTCCACCACCGCAACGAATGCCATCCTGGCCGATTTCGTCAAATCCCTGATTGACGGCCCGAATGCCTACTCCATAATGGCCGAGGTGCCTTTGTCCTCGCGCGCCGCGCATATCCGCACGCTGGATGAGGGCCTGCGCCAGGGACAAGCGGCAAATGTCGGCAAGGTTGCGGTATTTGCCGCAGGCGAAGGCAGCAAGTTCGACATCAGCCGCAATGCACTCAGCCCGCAGGCTGATACCAAGAACCGCGCCCTGACGGTCGGCGTCACCATGCGCGCTTCCGATGCGGTCACCGTCGGCGCGGCGGCCGGCAGTACCAAGGGCGAGGCCCGCATGGGCGGCGTCGGACAATTCGACCTCAAGGAAAACGCGCTTTCGGTGTTCGGCAGCGCGCGCAGCGGCCCGTGGTATGCGAGCTTCATGGGTTCGTTCGCGGACGTCGATTACGACAACATCCAGCGCGTCGTCAAACTCGGCCAGGTAAACCGTACCGCCACCGCCAGCACCAAGGGCTCAAACGCATCAGCCAACCTGACCTTCGGTTACGATCATCAATGGGGCAACCTTTCGATCGGACCGTTCCTGTCGTTGACCTCGCAACTGGTCACCGTTAACGCATTTACCGAAGATGGCGCGGGTTCCGCCAACCTCAATATCTTTGAGCAGACCCGCCGTTCGCGTGTGACCAGCGGCGGCGTCCGCGCCTCGATGCAGGTCGGCAACTGGACCCCGTTTGCGCGCGTATCGATGGATCGCGATGCCATCAATGCGGAACGCCTGGTCGGCGCCAATCCGGTGACGGTGGTCGCGGGCAACGCCTATGACATTCCGGCCTACAGGGCTGATTCCACGTGGGTCACGGGCAGCGTCGGCGTGCATGGGAAGCTCGCCGAGCGGGTCGGCCTGTCGGTCGTCTATTCCGCCGTGTCCAGCAAGAGCAATGAAAAGCAGGATGGCGTGACCGCCAGCGTGTCGTTCGATTTCTGATCGTCGCGGCGGGAGGACAGGGTCGTCGGGGCCGCAGGGGAAATCTCTGCGGCCTTTTTCATTTCCGGACGCCGTGCGATGATGGTGCGTGAAGCGAATTTACACCGCCAAGAACCTGCCTGAGGCTTACCTGGTCCGTGATCTGCTGACCCGCG
>JBDTSU010000063.1:0-13489 GCA_039930965.1 Betaproteobacteria bacterium | reverse complement strand
ATTCCGGCGGCGTGAGGCTCTTGATTTCATAGCGCAACACCTTGATGCCCCAGGTGCGGCCGGCTTCATCAAGCACGCTCACGACTTTGTGATTGATTTCGTCGCGCGATTCGAACGTTTTGTCGAGTTCCATCTTGCCGACTTCGGAACGCAGCGCCGTTTGCGCAAGTTGCGAGATCGCGAGCTCATAGTCGGAAGTGCCGTAGCTCGCGAGGCGGGGGTCCACCACCTGAAAATAGATGATGCCGTCGACCGCGAGCTGGGTGTTGTCCTTCGTGATACACACTTGCTCGGCGATATCCAGCGGCACCTCCTTAAGCGAATGGCGATAGGCCACGCGATCGATGAACGGCACGATCAGGTTGAATCCAGGCTGCAAGGCAAGGTGGAATTTGCCGAGTCGCTCGACTACCCACGCGTTCTGCTGCGGCACGATGCGCACGCCCTCGATGATAAGGGCGATGAAAAATGCCGCCAGAAATACGCCGATGGCGGCGCCTGGGCTCTGCGTCAAAAAACCTGCCGCGGCGGCGAGGATTACGGCGACGATCAACTTTGCAAACATGGGAATCTCCTTGCGTTGTTCTAGTACCGTTGCGATTACTGAGGGGACTGCGGATTTCATGGAAACATTGTCGGTGCGCGTACGACCCGACGAATCGGTTTTGTGCTTGAGCATTTCGGCCATGTGGTGCGTGCCGGCGGGCCGCGCGGCGGGCGCTGCCTGCGAGGATTGAGCCGGCTTCTGCTGCGATGTCGGGATGGGGTTGGCGGGCCGCGATTTTTGCTGCGCCTGCCTGGCCTGCTCGGCGGCTTGCTTCAGGGCATCGACTATCTTCTGGAACTCATTGGGCATTTTGTTGGCCAGGATGGATACGATCACAAATGTCATGAATCCCGCGAAAAAGCTCTGCGAAATACCGCCGATGATCAGCGCGGCGACGATGGGGATAAAGCCATTGGGTTTCACGTGCGCGATACCGGCATTACGTCAATCTTGTGCAACGTCTAGCGCTCGTCACGCAACGGTTTTGATGCGCCGACCACCCAGCACTGCCCATCCTGCGCCAGGATATAGAGCATGCCGCCTTCTACCATGCCGGCCGCGACCAGGTCGCCCGGTTTGATACGCGCATCCCATTCCGCGCCCCGATACTTGACCCGCAACATGCCTTCGGGCTGGTTGATCCAGTTTGCAACCGTGACCATCTGGCCAACGTCGATTGCGTTCGACTGGTCGCCATCCTTGCGCTGTGTGGCATGCCATTTCTGTACCCACCAGGTACCGATGCTCGCCACCACGCCGGCCACGGCCACCTGCACGATAAAGGGCGATCCCATCCACGCCGCCAATGCGGCAAACAACGCGCCGACGCCGAGTACCAACAGGTAGAAGGTGCCGGTCATCAGCTCTACGATAACCAGAACAAAGCCGAGTATGGTCCAGATGAGATAGTCCTGCATGATTTCCTCCGAAGACGGCCCATATTGGACGCCGGACCATTCAGCGTCAAGCCGCCGGCCCCGAATCAGGCGCGTATTGCGACGAATGGCGGCCGGCCTTGACGAATGGCGAGGAAAGCCGGCAAGCGCACCCTCAGCGCGCGCGTCGGGCCGATATCACCCGCGTATTCACCCCGGCAAAGTGGAGTCCGCCGAACAGGCGGCCATGCTCAATCTTCACACAACGATCCATGACCACGTCGAGCCCCGCGTCCGCGGCGCGCCGGGCGGCCTCGACATTCACCACGCCCAGCTGCATCCACAGGCATTTCGCGCCAATGGCAATAGCCTCCTCCGCCAGCGCCGGAATCTCGTCGGCCTTGCGGAAACAGTCCACCATGTCGATCTTTTCGGGCACGTCTTTCAGGTGGGCATAGCATTTTTGACCCAGCACCTCCGGGTAGGCGGGATTGACCGGGATCACCCGATAGCCGTGGTCCAGCAAGTACTTCGCGACGAAATAGCTCGGCCGCCACCAATTGGCGGAAAGTCCCACCACGGCAATGACTTGATTCTGTTTGAGGATGCGGCGGAGCGTGACGATATCGTCCATGTCGTACCCGGTTGGTCAGGGGCCAAGTATTCGCGGTGAGCATGCCAGAAAAAAACCAGTGGCGCGACCATGACGCGCCGGATCACGGCATGGCTTCCCCCGCGGCGGCGCGTGGCGCCACCCAAAGAAAAAGGGGCCGGATGGCCCCTTCTTCATCATGCAGACAACGATTGCCGGTTACTTGAACGCGTAAGTGACCGAGCCGTACCAGAACCGGCCACGCGGATCGGCGACCGAATTGGCGTAGCCCTCCGCGTGCGAGCCGTTCGAGGATGTCGCCGTGTAGGGCGGCAGCTTGTCGCCGATGTTACGCACGCCGAGCTTGAGGCTGAGGTTCTTGAACCCGGTGTACTTGCCTGACATATTGAAGCGCGAGGTTTCCCCCACATCGCGGACGAATGAATCGCCGGTTGTCCCATTGGTGGCAACTTCCTTCCAGCCGCGCGTGTAGGTATTCTCAATGGAGCCGCTCCAATTGCCATGCTGCAGGTCGAACGCCAGGGTATGCGTCCAGCGCGGGTAGGCGACGCCGCCATTCAGGCTGTTGCCGACATAGTGGCTGAACGGCTCACCCTTGCCGGACTGCGAGTCCCACTTCTCGATGTATGTACCTTGGTAGGAAATACCGACCTTGCCGAGCGTGTCGACGTTAAACGTCATCTTGGTGTCGAGGTCCCAGCCCGCGGTCTTCAGCTCGCCCAGGTTCTCCACCGGTTGGTCGACATACAGCGTGGTGCCGGCGGCGGTCCGGACGAAACGGCTGCGATAACGGTTGTAAAGGGACAGGTCACTCGGATCCGCGAGGATCGTGTCCGCGCTCAAGGAGCCGATCTGGTCCTTCTTGTTGATGCTCCAGTAGTCGAGCGATACCGACAGCCACTTGACCGGATCCACCACCATGCCGACGCTGTATTGCTTCGAGGTTTCCGGTTTCAGCGACCCGCTCGAACTGGTGCGCGTCGTCAATTGTGTATCCACGCAACGCGGGTCGCCATTGGCCACCAGCGCGGCCGGGCAGCCCGGGTCCGTAAGCGGGTTGGCCGAGTTGCTGAATGCCGGCGGGCTCTTCAGGTCCCACAGTGTCGGCGCGCGGAAACCGGTACCGGCGGATCCGCGGAACAACACTTCCTTGTTCGGCTGCCAGCGAATCGACACGCGCGGATTGGTCTTCGAGCCAAAATCACTGTAGTGGTCAAAGCGCAACGCGAGGCCGACTTCCAGCCCCTTCACGAGCGGCATTGACAGTTCGCCGAACAGCGCGGAGACGTTGCGGCTGGCGGACACATTGGGAATGGTACCCTCGCCACCGATGTGGAAGCCCTGGCGATAGTCCTCGCTTATCGGCTTGTCGTCGATCGCCTCGCGGCGCAGATCGGCGCCCACCGCCAGCGCCATTTGGCCGCCGCCCATTGCCATCAGGTCGCGGCTGAGTTTGCCGTCCAGCTGGGTGGTGGTACTCTTGGAATCACGCATGTCGCCTTCCATGAGCGTGGTCTTCAGCAACGCCTCGCCGGCGGCATCATTGGGGCCGAACGGATTGATGTTGCCGGTGCGCAAGGCATCGATGAAGCGTTGCTCATGCACGTAACTGAAATACTTCAGATGGTCCTTGGCCTGCGCATAGGTGAAGGCCGTGTTGTAGTCCCAGCCGGCGATCACGCCTTTGATGCCGGTCGAAAAGCGCGCCTGGTCGTTTTGATTGTCGTTGGTCCGATTGCCCAGCGGCACCGAGCGCAGCGCGATCTCGAGAAAGCCGGGGGTGCCGACATTGTTCACGCTGTATCCCAGTGCCTGGATCAGGGCCAGCGGCGCATAGCGGCTGGTCAGTGGCAGCAGCACATTCTGCTGGGTGCCGTCGGCGCGCACGTGTAATGCGGTCTGGTCGATCGGCACCGGTGCGATGCGGCCGATGTTGTGATTGCGCGCGAACGAGAAATCGGTGAACCATTGGTGGTCATTGCCCAGGTTCTGCGTGTAATGGCCATAGAAATCGGTGCGGCGGCTGTCAGGCAGGTTGTCGATGAAGGCCGGATAGAGCCCGCGGCAACGCTTGCTCGCGGTGCCCGACGGTGTCGGCCCGGCCACTTGCAGGAAGGTGATCTCCGGATCGCACGGCGCGATGAAGCTGGCATTGGTCAGCGAGCCCACGTACGCGCCCGGGCTGAAGCCGAAATCCATGATGCGGCCCGGGAAGGCACGGAATGACGTGGGCGCCAGGGCACCAACTTCCGTATAGCGGTTGTAGAGCTTCTGGTCGATCGCTTTCAGGCGTTGATTGACCTGGTGGCCCAGCGTCAGCAGCAAGTTGTAACCATCCTTGCCCAGATCGCCCTGGCCATAGCCGATGTTGGCGCCAAATTCCTTGCCGCCATAACTTTCTTCGGGGGAGCCATAGCGCGCGGTAAATTCGCCGCCGTGATAGTCGGAACGGGTGATGAAGTTGATCACGCCGCCGACGGCGTCGGTACCATAAATGGCCGAGGCGCCGTCGCGAAGGATTTCGATCCGGTCGATGGCGTTGAACGGGATGCTATTCAAGTCAACCGCTGCGGTGCCACCGATGGAGCCGAAAGCGTGGTTCGCGAGCCGCCGGCCGTTCAGCAGGATCAGCGTCGAATTGGCGCCCAGCCCGCGCAGGTTGGCATTGGATGTCGCGTAGCCGGCGCCTTGTGTGGAGTCGGAGAACATCGCCGTGCTGGCGGAAATGCGACGAATGACATCTTCAACGCCTACCGCACCGCTGCGTTCAATATCCTGGCGTGTGATGACGGTGACGGGAAGCGCGGTCTCGCCTTCGACGCGCTTGATGTTGGAACCGGTGACTTCCACCTTTTCGATCTTTTGTGGCTGCTGGGCCATCGACGCGGTGGCAATGGTGCCGACCGCGATGCCCACACAGGCGCGCATGACGGCGTACGGCAGAGATTTCATTTTCATGGGAGAACCCCTTGGTTTAGGTTAAGGAATGACTTGCGTAACGTATTGATATATATGGCGTTTGAGGGCAAGCGGTTGGCGTCGGCTTTCGGGCTCTAATGTTTTCTTGATATTTGGCCTTTGTCGCGCAACCAACCGGCTCGAAACGCCTCCAATTATTGAGGGGCGCTTCATTGAGCTTGCGCAGATTACCCTCATATAAATAACAATTACCATACGACGCAACACAATGTTGCGAAACTGCAACAGTATGTTTCTTTTCTTGATTTTATTAACGGGGTGAGCCCAATTGGAGTTGCGATGAATACCGGCCGATGCCTGAGCGCCTGTCTGAAGTTATTGGCTATTGCCGGCTTGGCGTCATCGCACGCCATGGCGACCGTCCCGAATCACAGCGTTGAAATGGCGCCGGTCGCCCCGGGGCCGTATTCGGTGGCGTGTTCGAACATCGCGCAGGACAGCGCCCGTGTCGCGCAGATTGGCGTTCCCATCGATGATTTCTGGAATGGCACCGACGGCCATTACATCGCCGATGTCCTGCTGGAGCCCGCCGACACGCTGGTGGCGCGCCCGCGCATACCAAACGAGGATATCTACCCGCAGCGGCGCAACAGCACAGTCGAATTCGTCGTTATCGCCTGTTACCCGACCGATTCCGGCAACAACCGTCCTGACTACCTGCTGCCGGATGGCCAGCGCATCCCCCATATGCAGCGGCAGGGGCAGGGGCCGATCCTCGCGCAGCAGGCGTGCATCGCGATCTTTCCGCCGCCACCGGGCTGTGGGCGTTTTCCGCTGGTCGTGTTTTCGCATGGCCTGGCCGGAAATCCGGTCGACGGAAAATCGATCGATTTTCTGGTTCGGCTGGCCAGCCAAGGCTATATCGTCGCGGCGCCGTTTCATGGCGACAAAAGATTCTCGCGGGTGAAGATCGAAGACTTGTTGGATGTCCTGTACGTCGCCTTCAACTTTGACCGGCTGGTCGAGATGCAGGCGATGCGTCCGCTGTCGTTGAAATCGGTGATCGACCTGATGCTGGCGCACCCGCAGTTCGGCGCCTTCATCGACGCGACACGCATCGGCGGCATCGGCGGCAGCATGGGCGGCGCCGCCATGACCTGGCTGCTGGGGGCCGAGATCACCGACGGCTTTGTCAGCCACAACTCGCGGCCAACGGTGCAGGATCCTCGCATCAAGGCGGCGGTGGGTTACGTGCCCTACGCCGGCCAGATCTTCCTGCCGGCCTTCGGCGAAGACAATGCCACTGCACGCAACGTGACAACGCCCTACCTGGCGATTTCCGGCACGGCCGATACCACCGCGCCCATCTACATGATGGAACAGGCGGTGAACAACTTTCGCGGTGATCGCTACATGGTGGCCCTGGCTGGCGTCGAACACACCTACGACGTCAGCTATGGCGACGATGTGTTCGGCTGGACGATCCCGTTTTTCGCCGCGCATCTCAACGGCGACCGCGCCGCGCTGGATCGCCTGACACGCCAGAAGAACGTGCGCGGTGGTCTCAATGATTTCATGCGCATCGATTACACCGCGCCGACGCCGCTGCGCAGCGGTGAAGTGCTGGTCGAGGAATTCCACAATGAAAATTTCCGCCGCTACTTCCTGACTTCGCGGCAGTCGGACAAGAACATCATCGACAGCGGACTGGCGGGCCCGACGTGGTCACGGACCGGCTACGCGTTCAAGGGCTACACGCTGCCCGGTCCGGCAGAATTGCGGGTCGCCTCCCAGGCGCCGGTATGCCGTTTCTTTTTCCCGGCCATCCTCACCCATTTCTTTTCCGCGGAGCCGGCGGAATGCAATGTCGTGCGCGGCTACGGCACCATCGATGAAGGCATCGATTTCTGGATCACCCGCGCCCGTGACGCCGAGTGCCCGTCCGGATCGCTGGCGTTAACGCGGCTGTACAACAATCGCTGGCGCGAGAATGACTCCAACCATCGCTACACCACCAGCCGGTCACTGACGGCCGCCTTGGTGAAAGAAGGCTGGATCAACGAAGGCGTGGCGATGTGCGCGCCGCTCTAGCCTGCATAATTCATGGGGGTGCGTTCGAGAATGGGTCGATGGGCGAGCGATTTTTCGTTCGACTGACCACGGCATGGCGAGCCATGCCACGGGAAGAGAACGGAAAAGTGCCGGCCAGCGGCCCATTATCGAGCGTGCAGGCCCGGCGTATTGCGAAGTACAAATTGGATTTCACAAACATGACCGTTGCCCAGCGTGAAAATGGCAACGAAAAGGGGCCGACCCATGAAATATGCAGGCTAGAACGCTCGACGAATTAGTTATCGCCGAACAGTTTGCGGGCGCGTTCGCGATCCTGCTCGGTCAATGCCGGTGGCGAGACCGGCGTGCCGCGGCCGCGCCGGTTGACAAACACCACAATCAGCCCGCCGCCGACCAGCAGCGCAAACGGTCCAAACCACAGCAGCCAGGTCTTCGATTCGACCGGGGGCTTGTACAGGACGAAATCACCGTAGCGATCTTTCAAATGCTGCTTGATTTCATCATTGTTCTTGCCGCTCTCCGCCAGCAAGCGAATCTCGCGCCGCAAATCGCCAGCCAGTCCGGCCGGTGACTCGGCCAGGGTCTGGTTTTGGCAGACCAGGCAACGCAGTTCGGTCTCAAGCAATTTCAGCCGCGCCTCAAGCTCAGGCTTCATGGGCGGCATTTCCGGCGTGGCGGTTTGCGCCCACAAAGAACCCGCCGCTAGCAGCGCTACACCCAGCAGCAAGGTCAGCCACGGGCGCGCCTTTCCAGCCATAAATGTCCCGAAAGCCGCGCCCGCGCTCGTGTTCTTGTTCATGTTCATGCTTTGTTCAGACTTTGGATGAGCGGCACCAGCGTCTCGTTCATGACTTCTTCGCTGATGGGCCCGGCGTGTTTGTAGCGGATCATTCCCGCCTTGTCGATGATGAATGTTTCCGGCGCCCCGTACACACCGAGGTCGATGGCCACGCGTCCCTCAAGGTCACTGACCGACAATTGATAGGGGTCGCCAAACTTGATCAGCCAGGCCTTGGCGTCCTCCCGCCGGTCTTTCCAGTTGAAACCAATAATTGGCACCAGCCCCTTCCTGGCGAGCGAATTGAGTACCGGATGTTCGTAACGGCAGGAGACGCACCACGAACCCCAGACGTTGAGCAGCCAGACTTTGCCCTTCATGTCCGCCGCGCTGACTGTCTTGGTGTTGTCGTGAAGCTGGGGCAATGTAAAGGCGGGCACCGGCTTGTTGATCAGCGCCGAGGGCAGATCGCGCGGATTGAGGGAAAGCCCCTTCCACATGAACCACACAAGGCCGAGAAAACCGGCCAGCGGCAGCACATAGCGCCAGGCGCGGAGCAGTTGATTGCCTTGCGTCGCAGCACTCATGGGCTAGTCCGCTCCCTGCGGCGTTGGCCTGCTTCCGCGCGAACGCTTGCCACGCGCCCTGTCGGCCGCCTGCGGCGGGGGCGGGACGACGGGTGCCTCGGCGGCGCGCCGCGTCTTGAGTCGATAGCGCTTGTCGGCAATCGCCAGTACGCCACCGATTGCCATGAATATGCAGCCGAACCATATCCAGTCGATGAACGGTTTCACATAAATACGCACGCCCCATGCGCCATCGGTTGCATTCTCGACCGGCTCGCCCAGCGAAACATACAGGTCGCGCGTCAGACCCGGGTTGATGGCAGCCTCGGTCATGGTCTGGCCGGTGGTCACATAGGCTCGCTTCTCGGGGAACATGACTTCGATGATCTTGCCGTCGCGCAGCACTTCGAATCGCCCGACGGTCGCCTGGTAGTTCGGGCCGGGCTTTTCCGCGATGGAGACGAACTTGAATTCATAGCCGCGCTCGGTGGCACTCTGCCCCGGTGCCAGGCGAACATCGCGTTCGGTTTCATAGCCTTTGACCATCGTGATGCCGATAACGAAGACCGCCACCCCCACATGCGCAAGGTGCATGCCGTAATAACTGGGGCTGTTGGCCGTGAGCTTGGCCATGAATCCATTTGCCGGCGTGGATTGAAACCGGTGCACCACCGCCGTCGTGCAGGCGGCTACGATCCATGTCGCCAGCATCAGGCCGGCGGCCACCAGCGGCGTCCACTTGCCCATCAGGAACGGGATGAAAATGCCCGCCGCCACCGCGATGCCGAACGCCCATTTCAGACGCGCGACCAGGTCCGGCAAGGTTGAATTGCGCCAGCGCGCGATCGGGCCGATAGCCATCAGGAACAGCGCCGGCGCCATCAGCGGAAAGAACACCGCGTCGAAGTACGGCGGGCCCACGGAAATCTTGCCGAGCTTCAGCGCGTCCAGGAACAGTGGATAGAGCGTTCCCAGCATCACCGCGAGCATGGCCACCAGCAGCAATACGTTGTTGGCCAGCAATAGTGATTCGCGCGATGTCGGCGAGAACGCGCGCGGCGCGCGTGCCAGGCCGAGGTGCGGCGCCCGCCACGCATACAGGGCCAGCGAGACACCAATCACCACCGCCAGGAAGGCCAGGATGAAAACGCCGCGCCGCGGGTCGGTGGCAAAGGCGTGCACCGAGGTCAGCACCCCCGAACGCACCAGGAAAGTGCCCACCAGCGAAAGCGAAAACGCGATGATGGCCAGCAGCACCGTCCAGCTCTTGAAGATGCCGCGCTTTTCGGTCACGGCCAGGGAATGGATCAGCGCCGTGCCGACCAGCCATGGCATGAATGACGCATTTTCCACCGGATCCCAGAACCACCAGCCGCCCCAGCCCAGTTCGTAATAGGCCCACGCCGAGCCCAGGCAGATGCCGATCGTCAGGAAGCACCACGCGGCGGTCGTCCAGGGTCGCGACCAGCGCGCCCAAGTGGCGTCCAGCCTGCCGCCTATCAAGGCGGCCACCGCGAAGGCAAACGCCACCGAAAAGCCGACGTAGCCCATATAAAGCATGGGCGGGTGGTAAATCATGCCGGGGTCTTGCAACAGGGGATTGAGGTCCTTCCCCTCGATGGCCGCAGGAAACAGGCGGTCAAAGGGATTGGATGTAATCAGCATGAACAGGTAGAAGCCGACGCCGATCAGCCCGAGCACGGCGAGCACTCTTGAGATCACTTCCAGCGGCAAATTGCGACTGAAAATGGACACCGCAAACGTCCATCCGGTCAGCATCAGCACCCACAACAGGAGCGAACCTTCGTGCGAACCCCAGGACGCCGTGATCCGGTAGTAGACGGGCAGCTTGGTGTTCGAATTGAGGGCGACGTTCTGTACCGAAAAATCACTGCTGATGAATGAATAAATCAGGCAGCCGAACGCAAACACCACAAACAGGAACTGTCCCTGCGCCAGTGGCCGCGCCAGCGACATCAGGCGCGTGTCCTGCCGGAACGCGCCCACCATCGGCACGACCCCCAGCGTGATGGCCAGGCACAAGGCCAGGATGAGCGAAAACTGTCCGAGTTCGGGGATCATTTGGCGTCCTTTGGGGGTTGGGTGACGACTTCTTTCTGCCCGGCGAACATCTTGCCTTCGATCGGATGCCCCGCCTGCTTCAAGGCTTCGGCCGCTTCCGGCGGCATGTAGTTCTCGTCGTGCTTGGCCAGCACCTCGCTGGCGCGAAACACGCCGTCGGCGCCCATCTTGCCTTGTGCGACGACCCCTTTCCCCTCTTTGAAGAGGTCAGGAAGGATACCGGTGAAGGAGACCGGAATCGCCTGCGCGGTATCGGTCACCTCGAACATGACGGTCAATCCGTCCGGGTTGCGCTTCAGGCTGCCAGCCGTGACCAGCCCGCCCATGCGGATGGCGCGATCCTGCGGCGCCTTCTTTTGTGCCACTTCACTTGGCGTGAAAAAGAACACCAGATTGGAATTGAACGCGCGCAAGACCAGCGTCGTGGCGACCGCCACCACCACCAGTCCCATCGCGACCCACATGAAGCGCTTGTAGCGTGCTTTCATTGCCTGCCCTCTTTGTTTTGCATTGCGGTGCGGCGGATCCGCGCGCGCAGCAGAATGATTTCAGTGACGATGGCCAGCGCGAACGCACCGTACGATCCCCAGACGTAGAAACCGCGCCCGCCCATGGAAAAAAATTCCGCCCAGTTCATGATTTGCTCCCGCCGGCATCCGCCATCCACGCCGCGTCACTCTCTCGTTCGCGGATGACCGCGCGCACCCGCACCAGGGTCATGGCGATGGCATACATCCAGCAAGCCAGCGTCATCAGCAACAAGCCCCAGCGCATGGCGGGTGAGGCAATGGCGTTACCCGCCAGCGACACCGAGGAACCCTGGTGCAGGGTATTCCACCACTTGACGGAAAAATAGATGATCGGCACGTTGATCGAGCTGACAATCACCAGCAGCGCGCCGGCCTTGTCCGCGCGCCGCTTGTCTTCGATGGCATGGGTGAGCGCGAGATAGCCGACGTACAGGAACACCAGCAACAGCGTCGAGGTGATGCGCGCATCCCACACCCAGTAGGTTCCCCAGGTGGGCCGCCCCCAGAGCGAACCCGTCCACAGCGCCAGTACGGTCAACAGGGCGCCGGTCGGCGCCAGTGCTTCCATCATCATCGCCGACAGGCGCGTGTTCAGGGTCAGCGCCAGCACTCCGTATACGGCCATCACCAGGTAGATGAACATGCCGATCACGGAGGCCGGCACATGAATGTAAAGAATGCGATAGACCTCGCCCTGCTGATAATCGACCGGCGCCACGAACAGGCCAAGATAGAGGCCCGCCACCGTGAAAATTCCGGCAAGCGCCGCAAACCACGGCCACATCTTTCCCGCCAGGGGATAGAACGTCACGGGAGATGAAAATTTGTAAAGGTTCACGATGGTCAATCCAGAGAAATTCTCAGTGCGGAGGCGACCGCGAACGGCACCACCAGCGCGCCCAGCAGCAAACCGGCGCCCAGCAACGAAAGATTCGCCGAATAATCGATCGACACCATCGATTGCTCGACAGCACCCGAACCAAAGATCAGCACCGGGACGTACAGGGGCAGCACCAGCAGCGCCATCAGAATCGATCCGCCGCGGACGCCGAGCGTCAGCGCGGCGCCGATCGCGCCGATCATCGACAATATCGGCGTACCCAGCATCAGACTCGCAACCAGCACCACAAGTTCGTTCGCCTCGAGGCCGAACTGCAGGCCCAGCAACGGCGCAATCAGGGTGAGCGGCAATCCGCTCATCAGCCAGTGCGCGAGCATCTTGCCCGCGGCGATCAGCGGCAAGGGGTACGGGGACATCACCAGTTGTTCCAGGGTGCCGTCGGCATAGTCGGCCGCAAAAATGCGCGGCAGCGTCAGCAGCACCGACAGCAACGCCGCCACCCACACGACACCGGAAGCGATTCGTTTCAGCAGCGCGGATTCAGGTCCTACCGCCAACGGGAACAGGCTCACCACGATGATCAGAAACACCAGCGCCTGTATCAGCTCCGCGCGCGACCGCAGTCCCAGCCGGAGATCGCGTCCCGCCGCCAGCCACACGGCCCGCTCCGGCGCCATCATCGCCACCGGCTCGATCGACACCTGGGCGGCCGCCAAATTCATATCGGCAGTTCGCTCAGCACCAGTTCAAGGACGGGTGCCGCGATGGACAAGGGCAGATGGCTGGCGACACAGGCCATGCCGCCCTGCTGCAAATGCCCCGCCACGACAGTCGAAAAAAGCGCCACGCCATCGGCATCCAGGGCATTGGTCGGCTCATCGAGCAACCATAGGGGCTTGCGCGCAAGCGCGAGGCGCGCCAGGCCCACGCGGCGCTTCTGGCCCTGCGACAACCTGCGCGCCGGCAAATGGTGCCTGCCGGCGAGCCCCATATTGTCGAGGCTCTGGCGCTGCAGGCTGCCCGCGATCACCATGCCATCGAACGCGAGCGCTTCCGCGAGGTTTTCGGCCGCGGTCAGTTCATCCTTCAATGCGTTGGCATGGCCGAGATATAGCGACGCCGCGCGCTGCCCGGCACACAGCGCGGTCCAGCGCTCACCATGCCAGCGGAGTTCTCCGCCCTCGGCCACCGTCAGGCCGGCCAATACCCGCAACAGGGTGGTCTTGCCGCTGCCATTGGCGCCGCGCAGTACCAGCGCCTGCCCCGGCACCAGTCTGAACGAGAGATCGCTGAACAGTCGGCGTGGCCCGCGGCTGAGCGTCAAGCCGGTGGCGGCAAGCGTCAAGGCGCCACCCTGGAAATGGTTACCTTGATGGCACGCGCGCCCGGCTTGACCGCCTCGCTGACACCGGACAGGTCCCCCGGCTGCAACTGCGCATTGCCGGTTTTCGATACCCGCGCCTCGATCACCACTTCGGGAAACGACGCGAGGTTGAGTCCCGGCGCCATCGCCATCGCGTCGGTCAACTCGAAGGACTTGGGAAAATCGCCCGGCTTGGGCGCCGGGATGCGCAGCGCCGCCAGCGGCATGCGTGGCCCTTCCTTGGCGCGCGCGAAAATGAACAAGGTGTCGGTGGGCGCCAGTTTCGCCGCGAATTCGGCGGC
>JBDTSU010000062.1:0-13525 GCA_039930965.1 Betaproteobacteria bacterium | reverse complement strand
AAATTCACCGACAAATACAAACTCAATTTTCCGCTGCTCGCCGATACCGACCGGTCGGTCGGCAAGGCCTACGGCACCATTGGCGGCGGCGGATTGCTGTCGGCAGCGAAAGCCATCGTCGGCATGGCGGACCGGGTAACTTTTATCATCGACGAAAAAGGCAAGATCGCACACGTCATCGATTCACCGAACACGCGCAATCACGCGGAAGAAGTGCTTTCGTTTCTTTGACACCTGCGCGTTCCAGCCGCGCTGCCAAATACGGGAAACGCCAGCACTGGCGCGGCCTGCAGGCCAAAATGCCGCCAGGAGCCGCGCGGGTATTGGCGTTTAATCTCAATTTGCGGGGTGCGGGTCCTTCTTGATGGCGGCAATCACCCGCTTGGCGATCGATTCGGAAAACATCAGCGCGACGTGCCCAACTGCCGATACCGGCACGTTCTCGGCCCACTCCAGCACGCTTGATTCAGGTGGATACACCAGGTCATCGTTCAATGTGTAGATCGATAAGGTCGGCACACCCGGCGGATTGGCGGCTTCCATGTCGGCCAGCATCTCCAGCCAGGGCCCCTCGAATACCATCTGCTGCGCGCATTCAAGAAGCCCCATGCCCGCCATGCGCGTCCCATGATGCGGCGTGCCGAGCGTGATGAACCTGGCAATGCGTTTGGCACCCGCCTGCGCCATGTAGGCACGCGTGACCAGGCCGCCCATGCTATGCGCGACCACAATGATCTTTTCCTGGCCGGTTGCGCGCAGGATTTCATCGATGCATGCCTCGAGTGAGGTCACCATCGCGTCGATCGAGCCGGTCAGGGGTTCCAGGGTCACGGCATAGACCGGCCCCAGCTTCGCGGCGGCCAGCCACCGGCGGAATCGCAGCCACATGCCGCGATTGGAGAAGAAGCCGGGCACCAGCAGGATCGGCGTGCCGTGCATGCCGCCGATGGGATCACGCCCCACCGCCCAACGCTGGAAAGGCTGGCTCCAGTTGAAGCTGATGGCGCGCGCCTTCACCTCGCTCGCCAGCGCGGCGAGGCTGTTGCCCAGCGGCAGGGAGCGGTCGTCTCGCCAGCGCAGGAATGTCACCACCAGGAAGCTTGCCAATGCATGCGACAGGCGCCACAGCAAGGCCGCGAGCACGATCAGGCCGGCGATCTGCTCGACGCGTACGTCGAGGTTCCACAGGTGCCCTCCCAACCAGACATAAAACAAGAATTCCATGAGCAACATGGTGCGAATCAACGTTTGCAGCATCAGAATGGCCCCCACCATTTCAGCAGCCACAACGCCGCCATGCCGATCGCGAGCGTACCGAATATGCTGCGCGTGCGGAGTGCGAACAGGGTCGCAACCAGGGCGGCAATGATGCGATAGGCATTCAGCCATTCTCCGGGCGGCGCATCGCGAAATAGAACATCGGGCGCGATCAGTGCAGGCAACACCGCGGCCGCCACATATTTCAGGCTTTGCAGCAACCAGCCCGGCACTTTGGCATTTGCCGGCAGGACGATAAACGACGCGCGAACGCCGAGGGTCACGGCACCTGCGCAAACAACGGTGAACCAGCCGCCCCAGTCGATCATGCGCGGCCCTTTGCAGGGTCGCCGGGCGCGGCGGCGAGGCGCTCCATGAACATCCCGACAATCACGCCGGCGATGGCGCCGGCGATCAGGCCAAGCCGCAGCGGCAGCGACGCGCAAAATGCCGCCGCGGTCGCCGCGGCGATGGCGGCGGCCCAGTGATTTCGCGTCTGGATCGCCGGCAGCACCAGCGACAGAAACACCAGCGGAATCGCAAAATCCAGCGACCAGCTTGCCGGCACCTGCGCGCCGGCGAAGATGCCCAGGGCCATGCTTGCCTGCCAGATGCACCACATGGTGCTGGTCGCGCCAAAATAGTACGCATCGAGGCGCTGCGGCGGCCGCTGCTTGTCGAACTTGGTGGTGATGAGCGCGAAGGCGTGATCGGTGAGCAGGTATGAAAACAGCCACTTGCGGGCCGCCGGCGTATGGCGAAAATACGGCGCCATCGCTGCGCTGTACATCATCATCCGCAGGTTCACGATCAGCACCGTCAGGACAATGATTCCGGCGGGCGCGTGCTGCGCCATGAGTGAAATGGCCGCCAGTTGCGCGGCGCCGGCGAACATGATGACGGACATTCCCAGCGCGAGCCATGGGTCCACGCCGGCGGCCGACGCCGCTGCGCCGGCGATGAGGCCGAACGGCACATTACCGAGAATGCCGGGGGCCTGGTCGCGAAAACCAGCGATGAAAGCCGTGCGGTTTGTTTTCATGATGGGAGGTTGGCGTCCGGCAAACGCCCGAACCGGGACGATGGCCGTCTTGACGATGATTCTACCTGTTGCCCATGTCTGAACAATCCCGGCCCGTGCGAAAATGCCACGCATGATTCTCTACGCTTTGACGATTTTCGTTTCTGCCTTCCTGCTGTTTCTCATCCAACCGGTCATCGCCAAGCAGATCCTGCCCTGGTTCGGCGGATCGGCCGCGGTATGGGCAACCTGCCTGGTGTTCTTTCAGTGCGCCCTGCTGGCGGGATATCTCTATTCCGACCTGACCACGCGCCAGCTGAATCCAAAGCGCCAGGCAATCCTGCACCTGACACTGATCGCCATCGCCATCGCGTTCCTGCCGATCATTCCCGACGCCGCCTGGAAACCACAGGGGGACGAACAGCCGAGCTTGCGCATCCTGCTGCTGCTGACAGCGACCATCGGCCTGCCCTACTTCCTGCTCGCCACCACCAGTCCGCTGGTGCAGGCGTGGTTTTCGCGCAGCTACCCCCACACCAGCCCCTACCGCCTGTTCGCCCTGTCAAACCTGGCCTCGATGCTGGCGTTGATCGGCTATCCGTTCGTGTTCGAACCGTGGATCAGTACGCGCCAGCAGGCATTGGGCTGGTCAGCGGGCTTCGGCCTGTTCGCCCTGCTGATAGCGGCCTGCGCGTGGACCGGATTGCGTGCGAACAAGGACGCGACGGAACCTGACCGCGAATCGATTGCAGCGGATATCGCCGACAAGCCCGCGCCGCCAACCGCCCGGCAAAAACTGGTGTGGATCTCTCTGTCCGGCCTGGGGTCGATCCTGTTGCTGGCGGTGACCAATCACCTGACGCAGAACATCTCCTCGATCCCGCTGCTGTGGGTGGTGCCGCTGATCCTGTACCTGCTCACCTTCATCTTCTGCTTTGACGGCAAGGGCTGGTACCAGCGCACGCTGTTCGTGCCCATGTTGGGGGCGGCCATCGTCGCCATGTCCTGGACATTGGCCGACAAGGAGATGCACTTCATGCTGTACTGGCAGATCGGCCTGTTCCTGGCCGGCCTGTTCATCGCCTGCATGTTCTGCCATGGCGAACTGGTCGAGCGCAAGCCGCATCCGGCTCACCTCACCACGTTCTACCTGATGGTCTCGGTCGGCGGTGCGTTGGGGGCATTGCTGGTCGGCGTCATCGCCCCACTCACGCTCCCCGCCTACTACGAACTGGAGATCGCCCTCGTGCTGCTGGCGGCGATGGCCGCCGCTTCGCTCTGGCAGCGTTTTCATGTCGGCTTCGTCGCGATCGGCGCGGCCGTTTGCGTGTTTGCGCTGTCCGCCGCGATCTACACCGTGAAACAGTTCCGCGAGGACGTGGTGGTGATGACGCGTAATTTCTATGGCACGCTGCGGGTCAAGGAACTCAACCCTCCCGACGTGCAGTACCGCAAGCGATCGCTGGTGCATGGTGCCATTTTGCACGGCGAACAGTATCTTGACCCGCCGTACAACCGCTCGGCAACCACTTATTACAAGGCCAAGTCGGGTATCGGCCGCATTTTGCTGTTGAAAGAAAAGCTCAAACCCGACGTGCCGCGCAAGGTCGGCATCATCGGCCTCGGGGCCGGCACGATCGCCGCCTATGGGAACAAGGGCGACATCTTTCGCTTTTACGATATCAACCCGCAGGTGGTGACCGTCGCCAATCGCGATTTCACGTACCTCAAGGATTCGGCGGCGACCATCGAGATTTCGCTGGGTGATGCCCGCCTGAACCTCGAACGCGAACCCCTGCAGAATTTCGACGTCCTTGCCGTCGATGCCTTTTCGGGCGATTCGATTCCCGTGCACCTCATCACGCTCGAGGCGGTCGCGATCTACCAGAAGCACATGAAGCCCGACGGCGTGATTGCCTTTCATGTCTCTAACCGCTTCCTCGACCTGAAACCCGTGGTGCAGATGATCGCGGAGAATAGCGGCCTGGCGGTCGGCTGGGTACGCGATACCTATGAAGACGGTTCCACCACCAGCGATTGGGTGTTGCTGACCAAAGCCAAAAACCTGCTGCTGAAGCCGGACATCCTCGAAGCGACCTATATCATTCCCCCCGAGCCGGGCTGGCGCGTGTGGACGGACGACTTCAACAATCTCGTGCAGGTGATGAAATGAGCCACGTTGTCGTCCTCGGCGCCGGCATCATCGGCATCACCACCGCCTACTACCTGAACAAGGCCGGTCATCAAGTGACGGTGATCGAACGCAATCCGCACGCCGGGCTGGAAACCAGCTATGCCAACGGCGGGCAACTTTCCTACAGCTACGTCGCGCCGCTCGCCGGTCCCGGCGTGATACCCAAGATACCGCCCTGGCTGCTGCGCGCCGATTCGCCGCTGCGTTTCTATCCCCAGTTCGACCTCGACCAATGGCGCTGGCTGTTCGCCTTCCTCGGCGCCTGCAATCGTCCGCAGGCGGAGATCTCTACCGTCCACCTGCTACGGCTCGCCTATTACAGCCGGCAACTGATTCACGACATCGTCGCCCACGATCCGGTGTCCTTCGATTACCGCCGCAACGGCAAGCTGGTGATTTTTTCCGATGCCGAGTCGTTCGATGCCGCCCGGCGCACGCTGGATTTTCAGCGCGCCTTCGGCAGCGAGCAAGATGCCCTCGACGGCAGGCAGTGCCTTGAACTGGAGCCGGCGCTGGCACACATCGGCGCGCGCCTCGCCGGCGGTGTCCATACGCCTTCCGAAGATGCCGGCGACTGCCATGATTTCTGCCTCGTCATGGAATCGCTGTTAAGAGCCCGCGGCGTGATCTTCCGCACCGGCGAATCGGTGCAGCGATTCTCAAGCGGACACAGCGATGGCCGCCGCAAACTCCTGTCGGTGCACACCGACAAGGGTGAACTGGGCGGGGACGCCTTTGTGATGGCGATGGGCGCCGCCAATTCCTGGCATGCCAAGGCACTGGGTTTTCGCCTGCCGATCTATCCCCTGAAAGGTTACAGCCTGACGCTGGATACAAGTGTCGCGACCCGGGTTGCCAGTGCGCCGCGCATCAGTGTCACCGACAGCGCCTATAAAGTCGTCTATGCGTTGCTCGGCCATGAACTGCGGATCGCCGGCATGGCCGATATTGCCGGCCACAACACCACGCTCGATCCGGTACGCGTCGGCCTGCTGGTCCGGCAGGCGAAGTCAGTGTTTCCGGATGCCGGCGACTACTCGGCGGATCTCAAGCCCTGGTGCGGCCTGCGCCCCGCGACGCCGAGGGGAACGCCGATTCTCGGCGCTTCTCCGATCGATAACCTCTATCTCAATGCCGGCCACGGCGCGCTCGGCTGGACGCTCGCCTGCGGCTGCGGAAAAGTGCTGAGCGACCTGATTTCCGGTCATCCCGCCGACATCGCCCTGGAAGGCCTGACGCTTGCCCACTGACGCGCCGATGCATGTGCGCATCTGGCGTCACGCGCCGCGCACGGTGCCGCTCAATATCATTGCGGTAATTACCGGCGGTCTCGCCCTCGATATCAGCTTCGGCTGGCCGGGCCAGATCGCTGCGATTGCCTGGACCTTTGCGGTGTTCACCTGGCTATATCGACTCGGTGGCGGTGAAGAAAAGCGCGTGCTGATCGTCTGCACCGTCATCGCCGGTGTCGGCGAAGTGTTCCTGTCGCTGGTGTGGGGGCTCTATGACTATCAGTTCTTGAACGTGCCGTTGTTCGTGCCGCCCGGACACGCCTTGCTGATGACGCTGGGCCTGGTCTTTGCCCGCCGATTGCCGGCGGCAGGCATGTGGCTGATCTCGCTCGGTGCCCTGGCGTGGGCGGCCTATGCATGGATCGCCGGCTTCGATCGCTTCGGCGTCGTGCTATTCGGCATCTATGCTTTCTGCATGATCACCAGCGGCGCCCGGTCGCTGTATGCCACGATGTTTGTGGTGGCGCTGACGATGGAACTCTACGGCACCGCGCTGGGCAACTGGGCCTGGCGGCCGGTGGCGCCGTGGGTGCAACTGACCTCCGCCAATCCGCCGTTTTCGGCGGGGGCGTTTTATTGCATGCTGGATTTACTGGTGCTGGGGGCGATGCGGTTGTGGGCGAATTGGTTTGGGGATGCGGCGGCGAAGGTGGAGCGTGTCGTGTAATGGCGATGTATTGCCTGCGTTATTGGGCGAAACTCAAGCATGGGTGCGGGTGCTGGCAGGGAAATGGCTGGTGAGGCGCGTGGATACTGGTTATACGTTTCGTCATTAGTGTCTTAGATTTTGAAGGATAACTTGGACACCGGCCTGCGCCGGGGCGACAGTGATTGAAAGACGACCGGGTCCCCATGAGAGTCGCCGAGTAACGCAGGAACGACAGGAGAAGTCCGCGAGGACTGTTTGAGGGCGAGCATTGGCCGCAGCCTTTTGTTCGATATATCTACGAGCCCGAGTTCCGCAGCGGCCTGTCGTTTCGAGTAACGCAGGGCACCCCCGCTTTCAAGAGAACGGAATCGGACAACTCAACCCACCTTCAACACCAATTTCCCGAAATTCTCTCCCCTGAACAGCTTCCCCAACACTTCAGGAAACCGGTCGATCCCCTCCTCCACGTGTTCCTTCGACTTGAGCTTTCCCTCTTTCAACCATTGTCCCATCTGCATCGCCCCCTCCTTGTAGCGCGGCGCGTAGTCGAACACGACGATGCCCTCCATGCGGGCACGATTGACGAGCAGAGACAGGTAGTTGGAGGGTCCTTTGACGGGCTCCGTGTTGTTGTACTGGGAAATGGCGCCGCAGATCACGATGCGCGCCCGTAAATTGATCCTTGTCAAAACTATATCCAGAATTTCGCCGCCGACGTTATCGAAATACACGTCGATACCGTTCGGGCAGGCCTCCTTGAGCCCCTTGCGCACGTCCTGGTTCTTGTAATCCACGCAGGCGTCGAAGCCGAGTTCGCTGACGGCGTAATCGCATTTTTCCTTGCCACCGGCGATACCCACCACCCGACAGCCCTTGATCTTGGCAACCTGGCCCACGGTAGCGCCCACGGCGCCCGTCGCGCCAGAGACGACGACCGTCTCCCCTTCCTTTGGTTGCCCGGACTCCAGCAGGCCGAAATAGCCGGTCATGCCGGGCATCCCCAGCACGTTAAGGTAGGTGGTCAAAGGAGCCAGCGCCGGATCGACCCTGGTAAAGCCGCGGCCATCGGTGACGCAATAGGTTTGCACGTTAGTCATCCCCGAGACCATGTCGCCGACGGCAAACTTGGGGTGGTTCGAGGCCACCACTTCGCCGACGCCACCGGCGCGCATCACATCGCCGAGGGCCACCGGCGCGATGTAGGACTTGGCGTCGTTCATCCAGCCGCGCATGGCCGGGTCCAGCGACAGGTACAGCGTCCTGACCAGCATCTGGCCTTCCTCGAGCGCCGGAATCGGCTCATCGGCAAAGGAAAAATCGCTGTGTTTGGCCTCGCCCACCGGGCGGGCAACCAGTCGGACAACACGATTCATGGCGGTCATGGGCGTAAATCCTGGTTTCAGAAATGAAAAAAGCCGGCGACGCGAAACTCGCGCCGCCGGCCCTTGCGAACAAAAACCGGTTACTTCAGGTGCGAAGAAACCAGCTTGGTCATTTCAAACATCGAAACGACCTTCTTGCCGCCGAATACGGCTTTGAGCTTTTCGTCGGCATTAATCATGCGCTTGTTGATGGCGTCCTGCAGCTTGTTCTTCTTGATGTAGTCCCACAGCTTCTTGGTGACTTCGGTGCGGGGCATCGGGTTGGATCCGATGACCGCGCCGAGAAGAGAGCTGATGTTCATGGGTTTCATGAAGGCGGCATTCGGCTTACGCTTGGCAGCGGGCTTCTTGGGAGCAGCTTTCTTGGCTGCCGGCTTCTTGGCAGCGGGCTTCTTGGCAGCGGGTTTTTTCGCTGCGGGTTTCTTTGCGGCGGGTTTCTTAGCCGCGGGCTTCTTGGCTGCCGGCTTTTTGGCAGCGGGTTTCTTTGCAGCGGGTTTCTTTGCAGCCATGTAAATCCTCCAGTCTGTTATCGGAAATTCCCAAACACTTGCGGCGGAGCGTCCCTGTTTCAGAGAGTGAACCGGACCACAGGCGCAAATATAGCGCATTATTTGCAGGAATGTGCAATACCTCGTTGTATGAACGCAACGTGATTACGCAAGGCGATATTCCGCATTCCTCCCTCGGAAGGATTAAGATGCCGGGTTTTCGCGGGTTTTCGAAACCATCATGCATACGGCAATCCTGCTTTCAGCGCTCACCGCGCATCACCCATTCGACACCGGCGAACACGCGCACCGCGAAAAAATAATCGCGTTTGTCGAAGCGAATCCGCAGCGATGGTGGCGGCGTTCCACGCTCGCTGGCCACATCACCGCATCGGCATGGGTCGTCGATGCGCCACGCGCACATGCCCTGCTGTTGCATCACGCCAAGCTGAATTGCTGGGTGCAACCCGGCGGACATCTCGATGACACCGACGCCTCTCCGGCAGAAGGCGCCTGGCGCGAGGCGCGCGAAGAAACCGGTCTCGCGTCCCTGCAACTCGCCGGCGAAGAGCTGTTCGATGTCGATGTTCATGCCATCCCGGCACGCGGCGACGAGCCGGCGCATTTGCATTACGACTTGCGTTACCTCATCATTTCACCTGACAGCGCGGTGACCCTCTCCGGCGAATCGCTCGGCGCGCGCTGGATTGCCCTCGATGAACTTGCCCGCCCCCCATTCGAACGCAGCATTTCGCGCATGGCCGAAAAATCCCTCCACCAAGAAATCAAATGACCGCCACGAAAAACCTGGCTGACCTCCGCCGCGACTATATGCTTGCCTCTCTCGACGAGAGTGTCGTGGCGGCCACGCCGCTCGGGCAGTTCGACACGTGGTTCAAGGAAGCGCTGAGCGCGCAGTTGCCCGAGCCCAATGCCATGACGCTCGCCACCTGTGATGCGCAGGCGCGGCCCTCGGCCCGGGTGGTCCTCATCAAGGGTTACGACGAGCGCGGCTTTGTGTTCTTCACCAACTACGACAGCCACAAGGGCCACGACCTGACCGCGAACAATCGCGCCGCCCTGCTGTTCTTCTGGCCGGAACTCGAACGCCAGATCCGTATCCAGGGCCGCGTCGAGAAAGTGAGCGCGGCGTTGTCGGACGACTACTACGCCGCCCGTCCATTGGCCAGCCGCATCGCCGCCTGGGCGTCACCGCAAAGCCATGTGCTGTCTTCGCGCACGGCGCTGGAGGCGCGCGTTTCCGCATTCGAGGCTGAATACGGCGAGAACCCGCCGCGCCCCGCGCACTGGGGCGGTTATCGCGTGGTGCCGCAGGTACTGGAGTTCTGGCAGGGTCGCCGCGATCGACTGCACGATCGCATTCAGTACCGGCTCAACCACGGCCAATGGAAAATCGAGCGCCTGGCACCGTGAGCCCCAAAGCGTCGCCGCCCCGAACGGCTGGTCAATTGCGGTAGTACGCCGGCAGCCTCTTCAGGTAGGCTGGGATGTTCGGGTTGGCGAGCAGGCGCGAAAAAAACTGTTGATCTTCGGCGGTGGTCAGCGGCGCCAGATCGGTCTTTTCGAACGGCAGGCCAAAGCGGCAGGACAGCATGCGGCGCGTATCGCGGACGTCCGGCGGCTCGCCCGGCCGGGCCTCGTTGCACTGCGCCAGATCCTTCGCGATCTGCTCCCGCGAAACCACGTGCGCCGTGTAGGCGGCGTCAAACTGCAAGGCTTCCTGCAACCGCTTGCGCACCTCTTTCACGCTGCTGTCCGGCATCCCGCTTCCGGGACAATTCGGTGCAATCGACTTGCTGCGCCCGCCTTTGAATACGGCCGCTTCTTCAATTCCCGGACTCGCCGCGCGCGCTGCCGACAATTCGCGGCTGTCGCCGTAAAGAGCTTCACCGCGCACGACGACCAGGCGAACGTTTTCCTCAGTAGAAGCGATCAGGTTGCGATAGACATCCGGCTGACGATCATCCACCACCACCAGGTCGGCCAGGAATCCCTGGCGGACTTGCCCCAGCTGATTTTCCCAGCCTAGCGCCTTTGCCGGATTTCGCGTGACCATATCGACCAGTTCCCGATTTCCAAAAATGGATTTCAGCTGGTCGCGATTGACCAGATCGGCCACTTTCAATTCGCCAAGCACCGACTTGCTGCCCGACGGTCCCCAATCAGGCGCCAGGCTGATCGCAACCGTGGCCTCCTTCGCGGCGCGGACATTTGCCGTTTTTCCGTAGAGCAGGAAATTAGACAGTGGCGACCAGACCAGTTTGGCGCCGGCCACGCCCATTTCCTTTAGTTGCACGTCGGTCAGCCCCACACCGTGAATTACCACCAGATTCGCGCCCAGCAGACCTGCCGCCTTGATATAGCGAAACTCATCCGCCATGCGTGTCGAGGTGCCTTCGGCAAGGTGGACGATAATCGTGCCACGCTTGAAATTATCCTGAAGGCGCTTCCATTCGGTGACGTCGCGGCCGATGTCAACATGCGAATACGCCTTGCGATCGGCAACCGAGGTCGTTTCGATGTTCCGCGCCAGGCACTCCGACTTGGCGTACGGCCGGAAGTAAAGTCCACCGTGCAGCACGGCCGCGGTCGTCAACGGGTACGAACTGCCACCACCTTGCAGCGAAGTCGTGCCACCGGCAAGCGCCATGTACTCGCCATATCGCCCGACATCCATGCCGAGGTTGTAATACTCGGCATTGATGAGAACATTTCTCGAATCCTCTATTCGCCTAGTGTAATCGTAGTCGTAATTGCGCCACTCATAACGATCCTTGTATTTTCTCGTGATCGGCATCAGCGGAAAGACGGCGTATTCCGGGTGATTGTGAATGTCGATGAGGCCGGGGTAAATCACACCGCCGGAATCCACTTCTCTTGCACCGGCCGCTGCCGCGGGCGCCACCTCGTCCGCGCGCAGGACTGCCTCGATGCGCCCGTCGCGAATCCACAAACGTGCGCCGGTCAGTACGTCGCCCGCGTCGTTCATCGTCACCACTTTACCGCCGAGCAGCACGCCGGGATCCGCGCCGGCCGCGAGCGGCGCCGGCTTCGCCTCCACCACCGGTGCCGGAGGCTGTGCCGCGCAGGCAGCGAGAATAAAGACGATGAGCATTACAGCCGGAAATTGACGACGGTTCATGGGCGCTCCGTGATGGTGTTGAATCGCGACGTCGAGGCTGGCCGCGCGACAATTGACGATAAGCGAATCATATCGCTACCGGGGATGCATGCCATCATGGCTTGCCGGCAATCGTTTTTCGATGACGCGCATGTCGTCGAAACCCCGGTAACCGCCGGCATCGCCCCGGACGTGGCTTGAAATGCGACCGGCGACACCCAACCATCAGCTAATGCTTAAATCCCTGTTGCGCCCGTTGACCCGACTGTTCCGCCGCGCGCGCAGGCTCACGACGCGCCCGGTCGTCGCCATCGACGAGACCTTGTGGCGCGACGCGACTGCCGGTTACACATTCGTCCGCTCGCTGAACGCGGAAGAAAACCGCCGGCTGAAATTGATCGCCGCCGATTTCCTCGCCCGCAAGACCATCACCGGCGCCGCCGGCCAGGAAATCAACGATCTCATCCGCACCCAGATTGCCGCACAGGCGTGCATTCTGGTGCTCGAACTGGGCGTCAAATATTTTGACGGCTGGTCGGAGATCGTCGTGTATCCCGGCCAGTTCGTCCCCGAGCGCGAGGTCGTCGACGAGATCGGCCTGGTGCACACGACGAGCGATGCCCTGGCCGGTGAGGCGTGGCTGGGTGGACCGGTGGTGCTCTCCTATGAAGACATCGCCCGCAGCGGCAATCCCGAAAACGGCGTCGAGGGATACAACGTCGTCATCCATGAATTCGCCCACAAGCTCGATATGCTGAACGGCAATGCCAACGGTTTCCCTCCGATGCAAAAAGGCATGAGCCGCGAAGCCTGGAAGCGCGCCTTCATGACGGCCTATCTTGATTTCTGCAAACGCGTCGATGCGGCCGATGCGCGCGCACATCGTGGCCGCGGCCGCGGCCACGCCCTCGACACCCTGCCGCTCGATCCCTATGCGTCGGAAAACCCCGCCGAGTTCTTCGCCGTCATCTCCGAAGCGTTCTTTGAAATGCCGCACGTGGTGGCCGACGCATTCCCCGACGTGTACCGGCAACTGACGCTGTTTTACCGGCAGGACCCGGGCGCGCGAAACCCGCGTTGAGCATGACGCGCAATGGCCGGGCGCCGGTTCACGTCGCGGCCGGGCCATCCCTCATAACGAAAAAGCCCGCAGGCACTCCATGCCTGCGGGCTTTCCGCGAATATCCGTGGTCGGTTTGATCAGAGGTAGAGCACCGCCGGAAATACCGCGACGGCCAGTACGATCAGGATCCATTCGCAGTTCCAGCGCTTGAGATGGCCGGTGTAGTAAAGAATGATGCAGAGTATTGCAAATACATAAAATGCAGCCAGTAGCATTTCGCCCCCTAGTTGAATCTTTTTGTTGCTGTCACGCAGGTGCGCGCATCCAGGTCATAAATTACCATATTCATCCGGCTCATGCTCAATTGGCCGCGCGATAACGCACTGATAAAGCGCTGATAACGCGCCAAACCCGGTTGCGTGGGACTAAACCGCGTCTTCATTGGTCTCGCCGGTGCGTATCCGCACCACCTGACTAACATCCGTTACAAAAATCTTGCCGTCGCCGATTTTGCCGGTGCGCGCCGCCTTGATGATCGCGTCGATCGCCTTGTCCACCATGGCATCGGCCAGGATCACTTCGACCTTTACCTTGGGCAGGAAATCGACCGTGTACTCGGCGCCGCGATAGAGTTCGGTGTGGCCTTTTTGCCGGCCGAATCCCTTGACCTCGGTCACGGTGAGTCCGGTGCAGCCGAGCTCGGACAGGGTCTCGCGCACCTCGTCGAGCTTGAACGGTTTGATGATCGCTTCGATCTTTTTCATGCGGTTCCCCTGAATACGCCCCGGCTCCCCGGCGCCGCGGTCGCGGCGCTACCTGGCAACATACCGTGATGTTATGGGATATCGCCAGTCCTTGCCAAATCCGCGCCGGGTAATTTTCGCGCCGACGGGTGACTGCCGGCGCTTGTACTCATTGATCTTCAGCAGATGCGTCACGCGCCTGACGTCGGCATCGAGGAAACCCAATGCAACGATTTCGGACGGCGAGCGGTCCTGTTCCATAAACAGTTCCACGATCTGGTCAAGCGTGTCATA
>JBDTSU010000061.1:0-13735 GCA_039930965.1 Betaproteobacteria bacterium | reverse complement strand
GCCAAGAGTGAAAATGGTAACGAAAAGGGGCCGACCCATGAAATATGCAGGCTAGCGGTCACGTCCTCTTTCTTTCGGTTCCTTCTCGTCCCTGTCCTTGTTGTCCTTGTTGTCCCTGTTGTCTTTCCCGCGTCCCTGATCCCGGCTTTGCTGCTTGCCCGGAGGCGCATTGTCCGTCGCCGGCTGGCGCGAGGGCGGCGGCTCGCGCGCGGCGGGCGGCTGCGCGGCCTGGCGCTCAGCTCGTGGTGGCTGGCCACGCGGCTCTGACGATTGCGGCCCGACTTGTCGCGACGGCAACTGCGAGGGCTGCTGAGAGGGCTGCAGCCGCGGCGCGGGCGCCTGGCGCGTTGGCGGTGTCGGCGCGACCTGCTGGGCCTGTGTGCGTTGATGCTGAAAGTGTTCCTGCGCCACGGTGTCGCGCGGCTGGTATCGGTAAGACCGCGATTGCAGGACAGCCTGCTGCTCGGGGTGCGGATAGCGGTTTCCCGAATATTGCCGCTGGTAGGTCGGCAGTGGCGCGGGTGCCGGCATGGCGTTGCGGTTCCATTGGTCCCAGCCGCTTCGACGCTGTGTCCACGACGGGCCCCAGTGCTCACCCCAACGTGGCGGTTCCGTCGCGCGCCAGCCACGGAAGTACACCGGGGCACGCCGGTAGTAGCGGACCGGGACTCTCAGCAGATACACCGGGACATACATCGGATCGACCATCCGCCACGGCCCGTTGTACCAGGAACTCTCATACCAGCCGTCGTCCTCAAAGACCCAGTACAGGCCGTCGAAGAAGAAGTAATTTGAGCTCACGTTGGGCGCGTAGTAGACGGGGTAACCCGGAACCCGCTGCAGTTGTGGATACACCGGCAGGTTGATGCCGATGTTTACACCGGGAGTGGAAAAATTGATGCTTACCTGGGCAACCGCCGGGGTCAGCGAGCCCAACATCATCCACAGTACGATCAGCGCATAGCGCATAGCTTGTCCTCGCGTCGCGCGGTGCCGCATCAGGCAGATCGCCTTCCGCCGACAAAATAGAAACGTGCAAATGTGATTTCACCTGTTGCTGCGCTTTCAGGCTAGTCCTCAATCCCGTTGGATTCAGTGCGTTGGCGTACATAGAATGGAAGCCAGGTGCATGGCGGCGGCGGTCCTGAATGATGATTGGACGGCGGGCGATGGGCAGCGATGTCGTGCCTGGCGCGTATGGCTTGCGATGCCGCCATGTTCCTGAGTGGGGTGCGTCGCTCATGCTTCATGGATTCGCCGCATGGAAACCCCGGTGCGGTCCGCTATTGTTCTGGAATCAAAGGCGGCAAACCAGGCAACATTGGTGATAGGGTAGGCCACGAAAAGCGAACCGGCCCGCTGGTGTCATCGGGCCCGGCAAACAGGTCTGGCAGGCCCGGCGCCCGGTGCGGCGCATGAGAGGAGGGCGTATGGACGGCGGCATGGGTGGGTTCCTGATTTTCGCGGTAATCCTGTTTGTGTTCATTGTCGTATTGCCGATCCGCAAGGCGCTCAAGCGGCGGCGTGACGCGCAGGATACGGAAAAGGTGCGCGGGAAGAATGAGGCGCTTTTCCGCTCGATGTTTCCCGAGCTTCAGCCGTATTTCCATCCCGAGCGGCTGGTCGAATTCGCAATCGCCCGCTTGGGCCGGAGTTGGTCCGTGAAGCCGGCACGCTGGGAAAATCCGCCGGGCTTTCCGGCCGCCGCGGTCGCCGAAATCAAGGCGGATGAACGTGACCGGGAGCGCATCCGGCTTCTCGACACGGCTGGCAAGCTCCTCGTCGATTTCACTTTCGAAAAGCACGCCGAGGGCGGCGCGCTGCGTGTGGGTAAGGGCAAGTTCACGGTGGACATCCGCAAGCCGCCGCAACCGCGCGTGCGCTACTGGCATCCGGATCGCGAGTTCAAGTGGTCGCCGTCGGGATGGGTCTTCAAGACGCCGGTCGCGGACGAACCTTTCGAGTCGTCTTCGAGCAGCTCATCCTTTAGCGGCTCGTCCGCCGATTCATCGCCTGCTGCGGCGCGTTTTGTCGGCCTGGGGGGTGCCTTCGACGGGGGCGGCGCTTCGGCAGGATGGGACGATGCGCCGCCGCGTGGGTCCACCGGCTCGGCGGGCGGCGAAGCGGGCAGCGGCGCCGCCGGTGGACTGGCGAGCGATGCAACGGGTGATTCAACGGGTGATTCCACGGGTGATTCCACGGGTGATTCCACGGGTGAGGCGGGAAGTACCGCGTACTGATGGCGATCGTGCCCGATAATCTGCTCGCGCGGCCGCGGCCGGATGCCGTGGCCATCGGCGCGCCCGCCGGCGCGCTGCGGGTGATCGTGCCCTCGCTGGCGCGAGGCGGCGCCGAGCGCATCGTCATTGAATGGCTCGCGGCGGCGGCGCATCGCGGCCGCAAGGCCGAGCTCGCCATCCTTCATCGCCGCCGACAGGAATACCAGCTTCCCGCCGGCATCACCGCGATACGCCGCGGCGCGGAGAGCGTCGAGGCGTTTGCCGATGCGCTGGGTGCGCGATGGTGCGGCGCTGCCTCGGCCGTCTCGGCGCATCTGGTGCCCGATGCGTTGCTGGCCCGGCTCTGGGCCAAGGGGGTGCGCACCGTGCCCGTCATCCACAACACACGCGAGGGCTGGCGCAACGACCCGGCCGCCTGGCCGCCGGCCCACGTGCCGTTGGCCATCGCCTGCGCGGAGGCGGTGCGCGTGCAGGCGCAGCAGGCGGGCAGCCGCGTGCCGGTCGTGGCGCTGCGCCATCGGCCGACGCTGGGCGCGGCCGCCACGGATATGCGCGTGCGCAAGCGCATCCGCGCGGAATGGCACATCGCCCCCGGCACTTTCGTCATCGGTGTCGTCGGTGCGTTCAAGGCGCAGAAGGATCACTGTCGCGCGGTGGAAGTACTCGCGGCCTTGCGGCGGTCACGTGACGCCTGTCTCGTCATCCTGGGCGGAACGCTCGATGCCTCCGGCTACCAGGAACTCGATCGCGTGGTATCGCGGGCCTCCGCACTTGGCGTCGGCGATGCGCTTCGGCTACCCGGTTTCGTGGAACCGGTTGAGCCGTGGTACGCCGCGTTCGATGCCCTCCTCAACGTGAGCCGGCACGAAGGGCTCTCGATGGCGACCCAGGAAGCGCTGGGGGCGGCGCTGCCCGTCATCGCGACCGACGTCGGCGGCCAGGGCGAGATCGAGCATCCGAATCTGTGCCTCCTGCGCGCCGGTGCATCCGCGTCCGCGTTCGCCGAACGGCTTGCCGCGTTGCCGGTTCGCGCGGCGTTGTGCGCCGATGCCGCGCCGCGCTTTCCGCGCATCTGGTCGCTCACAACGTGCTGGCAGCATTCAGCGCGGCAGACCCTCGACACCCTTTTCGCCACCGCTAACCTGAACGCGGGCGGTGCGCAGCGATCACTGGTGAACCTCGCCTGCCGGATCGCGGGCCGGCATCGCTTCGCCATCGGCGTCTGCGGCGAGACCACGCATCCCGCTTTTGCCGAAAGCCTTGCCACGGCCGGCGTCAACGTTTCCCGCTTCTTGCCGGGCGCCGATGCGTTCGATGCCGCCGAAGGCATCGTCGCCTCGGCCACGCGCGCCGGCGCGCGCAATATCTGTTTCTGGAATGTCGATCCGCGCGTGAAGCTGCTGGTGGCGCGCTTTGCCCCGCCGGGCCTCCGGCTGATCGACGTGAGTCCCGGGGCGTATGCGTATCAGGAGCTCGAAGGCACCGGGGAACTGGCGCACGCGCTCGCGTTCGGGCCGGCGGCGTATTACCAGCGCCTCGACGTGCTGGTGACAAAGTTTGATGACCGTTTGCGTCCGGCATGCCGGCGAGTGGAAGTCATCGCCAACGGTGTGGCGCTGCGCGAGCCGGTTAGTGCCCTGCCGCCGGCGCCGCGCTTCCTGGTGAGCGGGCGAATTGCCCCGAGCAAGCGGCTGGAGACGATCCTCGAGGCATTCGCGATCGCCTCGGCACGCGTGCCGCGGATGCGCATGGACATCGTCGGGCAGGCCGAGCCTCGCCACCGCGATTACCTGGAACGCATCTTTGCGGCGACGGCGGGGTTCGCTATCGAATTTCACGGGGCTTGTCCGGGGCTGGATTATTTCGACGCGCCCTACACGGCGGCGGTGGTGCTGGGTACGCATCAAGGCTGTCCCAATGTGGTCCTGGAAGCGATGGCCGCGGGCCTCGCTGTCATCGCCAACGATAGCGGCGGTACCGGCGAGCTGGTGCGGCACGGCGAGACCGGTTGGCTGCTGCCTGAGGCATGCACCGCCGTGGAACTCGCGCGCGCGCTCGTGGCGGCGGCGGGCGATGCGGCCCGCGCACAACAATATGGCCGTGCCGGACGAGTCCATGTCGCACGCAACCATTCACTGGAGGACATGGCTATCCGCTATCTTTCTATTTTTGAGAATGCTGTGCAGGTGGAGCATGCGCAGGACGCCACCCACCCCGGGCTTGCGCGCCTTCATCCTGCCTGAGCATCCGCTTCGCGTCGCCCCCGACGACGATGCGCATTCGCGAGGGCTGGAAAATGGGACTGAAAGAGCTCATGTTTCCCACCGCGATTGCAAAGACTCCAGCATCCACGCGCTTTTTCAGCCTCTTTCGGCCTGCGTGCCGCGCAAGTGCTGGAGTTCATAAAGTGGATGACGACTTGCAATCGCCGCCGGCCACCCGCAGACTGACGCAGCTGACATGAGGGGGACAAGCTATGGTGCGCACCACATACTTCTTCTTTGCCGCATTCCTGATCGTGGCGGTCATCGGTTTCTGGCCATCGTACTTCGGGCGCATCACCCTGGAAGGCGAATGGCGGGTGCACTTTCACGGCGCAATGATGTTCGGCTGGTGCGCGCTGTTGGCGACGCAGGCATGGCTGATCCGCACCCGCCGCACGCGATGGCACCGCACGCTCGGCAAGGTCTCGTTCGCCTGGGTGCCGGTAATGTTGCTCTCCACGCTGATATTGCAGCGCTTCAGGCTTGAACAGGCTGCCGGCCACTACAGCACCGAGCTCCTGTATTTTTCCTATCTCATGGTGGCGCTGGTGGCACTATTCGTGACCTGCTACGGCCTGGCGATCGTCCATCGCCGCACCCCGGCCCTGCACATGCGCTACATGATTTGCACGCCCCTGCCGATGATCGATCCCATCGTTGCGCGCATGCTCAGCCAATACCTCGGTATCGATTTCCCCGAGATGCAGGTGATCACCTTCGCGTTGACCGATGCCATCCTGCTGTGGCTCAGCGTCAAGGATTGGCCGACCGGGCAGCGCGTGTTTCCGCGCGTGCTGGTGTTGTTTGTGCTGATGGAACTGCCGGTTTTCTTTGTCTACAAGACCGCGTGGTGGCCGGCGGTGGCCGCGTGGTTCGCGACCTTGCCGTTGCCTTGAAGGGGATCGGGGCGCCTGGTACTTACTCACGAAATGGCGCTTGCCGCAAGTGTATCGAGTCCGATCGGCATGGGCCTTGCGGATCACGACATACCGGGTTGATCAAAGAATCCCCGCCTCACGATACGGCGTCCCGCTCGCGATGCGCACATAGCCGAGGCGGGTGAGATCGATCGAATCGTAGCGGCCGTTCACGATCAGCTCGGCAATGCCGCGTCCTGCCGCCGGCGCGTGCATCATGCCGTGCCCGGAAAAACCCGCCACCACAAAAAAGTTGCCGAGGCTGGTCGCGCCAATGACCGGATTGCCATCGAGGTCGCATTGTTCATACAGTCCCGACCAGGTGCGATGGCATTTGGCGGACTCGAAGGGCGGAAAGCGATGCGCGATGGCTGGCCACACAACCCGCTCAAAGTAGTCGTGATCGACCTCGAAGTTGAAACCGCGCCGCTCGTTGCCATCGACCAGACCGCCGGAAAATCCCGCCCCTTCTGAACGAAATGCGAGGCGCGACAGGTCCTTCACGTAAGGCAAGCGCTCGATCGGTACAGCGCAGGTGAAGTAATGCTCGAATCGCCGCATTGGCGCCACCGGCAGCGGCACCCCGGCGAGCGCGGAAACCACGCCGGACCACGCGCCGGCCGCATTCACGAACACACCGGCGCGCAATGTCGCGCCCGATTCGAGCCCGGCGTGCGCCAACGATTCACCGCGACGATGGAGCGAGGTCACGCGCTCCTTCAGGTATTCCACGCCCATCGATGCCGCCTTGCGCTTGAATCCACGCAGCAAGCCATCGGGATCGCACCAGCCGTCGCGCGGCGAGAGCACGCCGCCGGCCAGGTCATCGACGAACATGGAGGGGAAGCGCACCTTCAATTGCGCCGGCGTCAGTTGCAGCACCTCGCAGCCATGCGCGCGCTGCACGGCGTAATTCGATTCCAGCAAGGCCATGCCTTCCGGCCCGACGATAAACAGGTAGCCGCCTTCCACCCAATCGACCGGTGCCTCGTGTTCACCGACCGCCATCGCCCGCGGAAACGCTTTGATAAAGTCGATTGAATAATTCGACATCTCGATATTCTCGGGGCAGGAGAACAGGCGCCGCGCGCCGCCCGAGGCACGCAGGGTCGAGCAGAATTCATAGCTCGGATCCGGCTCGATCACGGTGACCGCCAGAGACGGCGACAGCGTCTTCAGGAAATACGCTGTTGCCGAACCCATAATGCCGCCACCGATGATGGCGACATCGGTCATGTAAGTGGGGTTGTGCATGATGGAAGGGATTATGCGTGAACGTACAGGGAATTCTGTTCGTGTCGAGGTCGTCCCGGGATCGCCGCGAATGAGAAATCGCGTTTGTGAGCGCGATTTGATCGAAAAGGTTGCCGCCGAGGGCCGATTGCATACCGGCCCAGGCTGCGACCTTGGCCCGCTCGTACAGTCCAAGTCTGTACCAGATGAATTGCCGATGCGTATAGCGGGCCGGAAACATTGCCAGCATGAACAGGATGCCTGCCAGCGGCGCAAATTGAACCCATAAGAACGGCCGAAGGTCGCCGCTCCATGCCCACCAGAGCACGCTCGCCGCGCCGGCGGCCAGGGCAGGCGCGAGCAGGAAGCGCTCGAGCGATTCGCTCACGTTCGATACGATTCGATACAGACCCCCAGCAACCAGGGGTGCCTGACCTTTTTTAGCGCGCTCCATCCCTATTTTTCGCTTTCTTGTCGCCACGAAAGTGCAATGCACGGGTTGCCGGACTAAACTCTCCCGCTGTTGTAAACCAGGCCGGCAATGACCTTCCGCGTTACCGGCCCGGCTGACCCGAAAAGCCTCTCACTTCCCGCTGAAAGGAAAAGACATGTACACAAGAGCATTTGTTTCGTCCGTTATTGCCGCCATGGCACTTGGCATCTCAATTGCCGCTTCGGCGGCTGACGATGCCGCGCTCGTCGCCGCGCAGGATACCGCGTACCAACTCGCGGTTGAACGCAACGACTGGCAGGCGATGGATCGGATTCTCCATCCCGAGATGGTGCTGGTGGTGGGCACCGGCAAAGTCATCGACCGCAAGGGCCTGATCGAGAGCGCGAAGAGCCAGGCGTATTCATACGAAAAGCAGGTGGAAATGCCGGGCACGCAACAGGTGCGCCTGTTCGGCAAGGATACCGCGACCGTCACCGCGCTCCTGTGGTTGAAGGGCAAACGCAATGGCGACAAGAGCGAGTTCGATTACAAACTCTGGTTCACGGATACTTACGTGCGCACGGCCGACGGCTGGCGCTATGCATTTGGGCAGGCCTCGCTGCGCCTTCCCAAGGAGTAGTGACGTTGCCTGAATTGAGGGAGCCAGTCCCGCCGCAAAAGGCTGCCAGGTTCGATATACTCTCGGCGCAATCGCGTCGCAGGGCCCGGGTTACTTGCCATCAACTGGAACCGCTCGCGGCAGCCCCCTGAACCCTTGATACACAAAGAAAATTGCCATGACCGACACCACCCCCGTCCCGAATCCTCCACTGCCCGACCGTCTCTCCGTTGACCCGCGCAGCCCGTTTCATGTCGCGGCGCTGTTCGAGCAGGGCGTGGGCATTCGCTTCAACGGCAAGGAACGCGTGGATGTCGAGGAGTACTGCATCAGTGAAGGCTGGATCAAGGTGCAGGTCGGCAATAAAGTGGATCGCAAGGGTCACCCGTTGCTGATCAAGCTGAAGGGTGCCGTCGAAGCGTTCTATCGATAGGTGTTGCCTCGGGCCGGGATCGCCCGGCAATCGTCAGTCCCGGAAACCCTGCCTTTTGCGGGCACTGGATCGCTGCGCCGCATCCTTCATCTATTTGACCACAACCCAACGCAGGTCCAGCCCGTTGTCCTGCCGTGCCGGCGTCTCGATGTTGCGGCGCATGGCCCATGAGGGCAACTGCTGGTGGATCGGGATGGTGGCGATGTCCTCGCGATGCAGCAGCAGGATTTCCTCGATGAGAGCGTTGCGTTTGGCGACATCGAGTTCCACCTTGGCCGCCGCGATCAGCGCATCCATCCGCGGGTTGCTGTAACGGCCGGAGTTATTGTCACCTTCGCCTTTGCCGGTATAAGTGTGAAGCACGCCATCAATGATGACCATCGCATCGACCGTGGTCGGGTAGTAGCCCACCAGCATCAGGCTGGTCTCGCGGCGCGATGCATCGGTCTTCTGGAAGAACAGCGCCTTGGGCTTCGGATTGGGAGTCACGGTGAGTCCGATCTTGCTGAACATGCCGGCCAGGGCCGAACAGATCTGTTCGTCGAGAATGTAGCGGTCGTTGGTGCAATCGAGTGTGACGCCGAAGCCCTGCGGATAACCCGCTTCGGCGAGCAGTTGCCGGCTTTTGGCCGGATCGAACGGAACCGGCAGCGCAGCCTTTTCAGAATAGCCGTTGACGCCCTTGGCGATCAGCGAGGTGGTGGGAATCGAATTGCCGCGCATCACCTTCTGGTGCAAGGCGCCGGCATCGATGGCCTGGCGCATCGCCTCACGCACTCGGCGGTCCTTGAAGGGATTCTTTCCCTTCACCGTGGAGAACAGCAGCTCATCGCGATCGAGATCGTACTGCAGCACGATGATGCGCGGCTCCGGAATTTGCAGCAGCCTGATTTGCGGGTTGGCTTTCAGCCGCTCCAGGTCCTGCACCGGCGGGTCGACCAGAAGGTCGACCTCGCCGGACACCAGCGCGGCGAGGCGCGTGGCATTGGAACGGATCGGCAGGTAGATGCCCTCGGTGACGTTGCCTTCGCGTTTGCCCCACCAGCCGGCGTGGGCGGATAGCTCCACCTGGCCACCGCTGACGAAAGATTTGAGGATGAAGGGGCCGGTACCGTTGGCATTGCGGGTGGCGTAATTTTCCTTGCCGCTCACATAGTGGGCCGGGCCGGTCACGCCGTGGCGCGTTGCCCAGGCGCGGCTCATGATCGGGACCAGGTAGACCTGGTTGAGCAGCGTCGGCAGCGGCTGGTCGGTGTGGATATCGACGGTGAGGTCATCGATGGGCACGGCCCCCTTCAGTCCGACGACATTGGTCTTGATCAGTGATGCCGGTTCGCGCGCCCGCTCGAACGAGAAGGCGACGTCGCCAGCCGTAAAGGGCGTGCCGTCGTGAAAGCGCACGCCGGGCCGCAGCTTGAAGCGCATCACCGTCGGCGATCGCTGTTCCCAGGAAGTCGCCAGCGACGGCGCCAGCGCAAAGTTGCGATCGCGTGTGACCAGCCGTTCATAGACGTGGCCGAGGAACACCAGCGAGGCGGTATCGGTGGAGATCGCGGGATCGCAGCTAACCAGTTCACCGGCGCCCGACCAGCGCAGCGTCGCGGCGTGCGACGGCACGGCGAGGATGGCGGCAATGGCGGCGGCGAATATCGGCAACAAGCGCTGCAGAAGGCGTGGGAAATACTTCATGGCGGCTTTCGGGATTGGCAATGAGTGACCGTCACGGTATTCGTTACGCCGCAATTGCGCAATACGGGCCGTACCTGTTTGCTTAAGCGCCGCGTGCGCTGCGCCCGATCGCGCGTCCGCGCCTATGCGCCGGACGGGCGAAGAGATCCCGCCGCATCTCTGCGCTCCCGCACGGCACACCTTCAGGGTTTGTCGGGCAGGCTTGCGCGCCAGAGGGTGAGCAGCCGCGCCTCGGTGAGGCCCAGCTTTTCCAGCAGCGCCGCCTTCTTTGTCAGGGACATGAGCTGAATCGTGGTGGCACGTCCATACGTGTCATCGATCCATGCAACCACCGAACCGGACTGACCATAGCGCAGGCGTCCTTTCCAGAAGTCATCGAGGCTGGCCGGAACTTTGTTGTCCTTCACGGCCTCGCGCACCGCGGCCAGGCGGGCGCCATTCAGTTGACCGGACGCATAAACGGCCAATCCCTCGACAAACCAGTCCAGGCCCTCCACGTCGGAAAAATCGCTGCTCGGATTGAGCTGGCCGTGGAAGACGTGGGTCAGTTCATGGGAGATGAGCTTCTGAACCGAGTCGGTGTCGCGGGCATCGTGTTCGCACGCTTCACTTGCCCAGACGGCGGGTGAAAGCAGGTCCAGCATCTCGCCGACGCCGCTGGCCACCATCCAGCATTCCGACTTTAAGCCGGGAGATTTCCAGTCCTCGGCCCACTGCTTGTCCATGTCGATCCGGTGGCTATGGAATCGAACGGAAAATGGTCGCGGAAAGGCACGGCCAAAAAACCTTTCAACCTGGCCGATGCCGGTCTTCAATGCGGCCAGCGACCCATCGTCCTCAGGCCCCGAGATCGATTTGGTGGCGGTCGCCGGGGTCTTTTGTTGCGTGGCATCGGCGGCACCGGCAAGGTTGGCGGCGCAATGGACCGTGGCCGTCATGGCCACAAACAGCAACTTGAATGCAGATTTCATGGGAACTCACCGCGACCGGAAAAATACCAGGATCCGACTGTAGCGGGGATTGCGCGGCAAGACACGGACCAGGCGATGGAACGCAGATATCGCCGATCTCTTGCGACTCGGCCATCCCAAATGGATCGGGCTAGGCGACTGCCACACCCTTGTCGCGCCGTTTCCGGCTCAGCACCCCCGCCGACACCAGCGTGAACAGGAGCCCGACCGGCAACGGCTCGAGGAAGGTGATGGCGACATTCACGAGCGGGTTCTTGTACATGTCCATGAATTCCGTCATTTCTTTCTTCGTCGCCGCGATTTGCGCGTCCGTGGCACCGGATTTTCGCGCTTTCTCCACGGCATAGGCCGTATATTTCTCGCCAAAGTCGGGTGTGATCTTGTAGTAGATCACCTGCCAGGTGGCGACGTAGCAGGCGCTGGCGACGGTCGTGATCATCAGGCCGACCAGGAAGGCGCGGCCGAATGTCACGCTGCCGCCGGCCACGTTGTCGCGGTACGACCTGACGCCGAAATACACCATCAGGAAGGCAAGTACCATGGTGGTGTATCCGATGATCTCGCCCTTGTCGAAGCCGATCTTGTCCATGAAGGGCAGGGTGAGGAGCATCATCACCGATAGCATGGCGCCGGCAATCAGCCCGAAGGTCAGCACAATCTTTTGCATGGCAATTCCTTTTGTGTGGGGAAGATCGACTCTAGTGCAGTGCTTCACCCTAAATGCGCCTTAAAAACGCGTCTTTTCCGTCGACTCGGCGTTGCAAATGCTCGCAATAGCAGGCTATTGCTGTGCTTTGCGCCTTGATTCGACGAAAAATCCATCGTTTTTATTAGTCGCATCAAGAGTGAAGCACTACACTAGCCGCCCGCCGATGTCGGGCGCGTCATCCGAATGGGTGATTTTGGGGCATTCTGTGCAAAATCATACGAAAGTGGGGCGGATTGGTTTGACTCGTGCTCGCTTGGGAAACGTTCGCCCTGAGCCTTTCGAAAAGCTCATGGGGGGCTTCGACAGGCTCAGCCCGAACGGGTTGGTCTTTTGCGAGCGGAGCCTCGTTGAATCAGGAATAGCTTTGCGGCCCATCAGGGAAGCTGAATGGGCGAACTAAGGTATCAGCCGAAGTTCCTTCCCCAATTGCACCGCCTGCGTCCGGCGTCGCGCGCCGAGCTTGTCGAACACCCGGCTCGAATGGGTCTTGACCGTGTTCTCGCTCACGAACACGCGCGCGGCGATCTCCTTGTTGGAGAGGCCTGCGGCGATGAGTTCCAGAATCTCCAGTTCACGGGGCGTGATGCCGAGCGACGCAACCTTGTCCCGATCGCGGACGAATTCGACGGGGGCCTCGACCCTCACCTCGCGTACCACCACCGTTTCGGTGTGTCGCGCGGGCCGCGTGAGCCTGAGGCCCAGCCAGATGCCGAGGCCGGCAAACACGGCGGCCACCAGTGCGCCGTAGATTTCCACCGAATGATCCACCACCAGCCAGCGGTACTCGATGAACTTGAGGCCCGCAATGAGGACACCGCCGATCAGACCGTAGAGAAGCACATGTTTGCGCATGGCCAATTCTACAAGCGCTGAATCCGATCGGGGTATCTTCGGAGGGGCCCCGTCATCCACCGGCATGGCGAATGGTGCCCGGCCTGCATTAGATGGCATTTCACACGTACCTCGGATGCGCGGGCCGCTATGAGACCTTGTCGCGGCCAACCGCGGGGCCGACCGCCATGCACAGACAGCCAATCCGAGAATGGGAACTTGTGAAGACAATATCATCCCCGCGAAAGCGGGGATCCACTTTCATGCGCATGTCAATGTTCTATGAAGATTGGATTCCCGCTTTCGCGGGAATGACAAATTTATGAGGTTTCGAGATGTTCCCGAATGGGAACTTCTCGAAACCTCATTCCCGTTCGCCCTGAGGTATCGAAGGGCCTTGCGGCACCCCAACAAATCAAATGCCTAGCTTGAGTGTGCTTCGATACCTCAGCACGAACGGTAAATAGAAGTTTCCGACTCACAGGCTCCAGCATCCACGCGCCTCCCCAGCCGTTTTCGGCCTGACGGCCGCGCCAATGCTGGAGTTCGTCGCCAGAATTGAGTAGCGATGACGCGCCGGCCGGATGATGTGCACGTCGGGCCGGCGCATAATGTCCGCTCCCACCCATAACGACATTCATTTGTCGATTTGCCTTTCGGTGTGCAGCTTGTCCCGTTGCCACCGTGACCTGGAACCCTCATGAATGCACTGAAAACACCGCTTGCCGCGATATCCCTGCTGCTCGTCTTCGCGCTTTGCGGCGGGCGCGTCGCCTCGGCGCAGGGAAAATCACACCCTGCCACCGGCGCATCAAAGGAAATTGCCTTTGGCATGATCTCGGCAACCGGCAATGAAGACTACAAGAAGCGCTGGCGTCCCCTGCTTGACGAGCTGGGGGCGCGGACCGGCCATCACGTCACGGCAACCGCCGCGCCCAACATCGTCGACGACATCCGCGATGGAAAAATACAGATTGCCTGGCTGAGCAACAAGCTGGCACTCGACGCGATCGCCACCGGGAAAATGAAAATTTTCGCGCAGATGATGAAGAGCGACGGCTCGTCCGGCTATAGCTCGGTATTGATTGTCGGCCGCGACAGTCCGCTGACGTCCGCCGAGGACATGTTCAAGAAACCCGGTGTGCTCAAGTTGGGCTACGGCGACCCGAATTCCACCACGGGATACCTGGTGCCGAATATCTTCCTGTTCAAGAAGGCCAACATCGATCCGGCCAAGCACTTCAAGTCGATTGTCGCCCAGGGTCCGCGCGCGAATTTCCTGGCCGTGGTCAACCGGCAGGTGGATGTCGCGGTGAACAACACCGAAGACATGGCGATATTCAGGAAAGAATTTCCCGACAAGTTCAAAGACATTCGCGTCATCTGGACGTCACAG